>NZ_JAKLRZ010000001.1:0-292169 GCF_021892025.1 Enterobacter cloacae complex sp. ECC445
TTTTTAACTAATGTAATGGCTTTAGAAACTAAAAAAATCATTATATTAATATCATGACATCGGCTAATAACGACGAAATAAAAAACTAATCCGATAACGAATTCTTAATTTTTAAAGTTTGGAGTTTCTATTATGAGCACTAACGAACGCATTCTTAGCCCCTTCACATTACCGAATGGCACTGAACTGAAAAACCGTTTGTTAATGGCCCCGATGACCACCTGTACCGGCTACTATGACGGTACCGTCACCAGCGAGCTGGTGGAGTACTACCGGGCCCGCTCCGGCAGCATCGGCACCATCATCGTGGAGTGCTGCTTCGTCGACGATCTCGGTCTCGCCTTCCCGGGCGCCATCGGTATTGATAATGACGAGAAGATAGCCGGGCTGGCGAAAATTGCAGAGGCCATTAAGTCCAAAGGATCCAAGGCGCTGCTGCAGATCTACCACGGCGGCCGCATGGTCGACCCTAAGCTGATCGGCGGCCGTACCCCGGTTGGCCCAAGTGCCGTAGCCGCACCGCGTGAAGGTGCCGCAACGCCGGTTGCGCTGACCGCTGAAGAAGTCGAAGGCATGATCGGCAAGTTTGGTGAGGCTGTGCGCCGCGCCATTCAGGCCGGTTTCGACGGCGTGGAAATCCACGGGGCGAACACCTACCTGATTCAGCAGTTCTACTCACCGAACTCTAACCAGCGCGACGACGAGTGGGGCGGCAGCCGCGATAACCGCGCGAAGTTCCCGCTGGCGGTGCTGGACATCACCCACAAAATGGTGCGCCAGTACGCGGACGACGCCTTCATCATTGGTTACCGTTTCTCCCCTGAAGAGCTGGAAGTTCCGGGCATCCGTTTTGAAGACACCATGTACCTGCTGGAGAAGCTGGCCGCGCGCGGCGTAGACTATCTGCACTTCTCCGTCGGCGCGACCCTGCGTCCTTCCATTGTCGATACCCAGGACCCGACCCCGCTTATCGAAAAATACTGCGCGATGCGTTCTAAAACGCTGGCGCAGGTTTCGGTCATGGGCGTGGGCGGCGTGGTGAATGCTGCAGACGTGAATGACGCGCTGGACCACGGCTACGACCTGATTGCCGTTGGCCGCGCCACCATCGCGTATCCGGACTGGACAGACCGCATCGCGGCCGGCGAAAGCCTGGAGCTGTTTATGGACAGCACCCAGCGCGAAGCGCTGAGCATCCCGGAACCGCTGTGGCGCTTCTCGCTGGTAGAAGCGATGATCCGCGACATGAGCATGGGCGAGTCCAAATTCAAGCCCGGCACCTTCGTTGAGAAAGTGCAGGACGACGCCAACGAGCTGGTGATTAACGTCAGCCTGGAAACCGACCGCATTGCGGATATCGCGCTGGCCTCCGGCCCAAGCGAAGACGTTGAGTTTGTGACCAGCTTTGAAGAGATCCGTACCCGCATTCTGGACGCCAATACCCCGCACGTGGACGCCATTACCGGCGCAACCAGCCAGAGTGAAGCGGTGAAAAAAGCGGTCTCTAAAGCGATGCTGAAATCCAGCAAGGCGCTGGCGGCGGAAGAGGGCGTTGACCCGAACGAAACCCGCAGCGTGGACGTGGTCGTTGTTGGCAGCGGCGGTGCCGGTCTGGCGGCGGCGATTCAGGCTCACGACGAAGGCGCGAGCGTGCTGATCGTTGAAAAAATGCCGACCATCGGCGGGAACACCATTAAAGCCTCTGCCGGGATGAACGCCGCTGAAACCCGCTTCCAGCGCGTGAAGGGCATTCAGGACAGCAAAGAGCTGTTCTACCAGGAAAGCCTGAAGGGCGGCGGCAACAAGAACAACCCGGAACTGCTGCGTCGCTTTGTCGAGAACGCGCCGGAAGCCATTGAGTGGCTGGCAACGCGCGGCATTATGCTGAACGACATCACCACCACCGGCGGGATGAGCATTGACCGTACCCACCGTCCAAAAGACGGTTCTGCGGTGGGCGGCTACCTGATCAGCGGCCTGGTGCGTAACGTCAACAAACGCAACATCGAGGTGATGCTGGATACCTCCGTTAGCGACATCGTTTTCGAAAACGGCGAAGTGACCGGCGTGCGTCTGACCACCGAAGAGAATGAAACCGTCATCGTGGCAACCAAAAGCGTGATTGTCGCCACCGGCGGCTTCAGCGCCAACAGCCAGATGGTGGTGAAATACCGTCCGGATCTGGAAGGGTTCGTCACCACCAACCACAAAGGGGCTACCGGCGGCGGCATCGCGCTGCTGGAGCGCATCGGGGCGGGCACCGTGGATATGGGCGAAATTCAGATTCACCCCACCGTGGAGCAGAAAACCTCGTACCTGATTTCCGAATCCATCCGCGGCGGCGGGGCGATTCTGGTCAATCAGAAAGGGGAACGCTTCTACAACGAAATGTCGACCCGTGATAAGGTCTCGGCGGCAATCATCGCCCTGCCGGAGAAATACGCTTATATCGTCTTCGACGAGCACGTACGCGCCAAAAACAAAGCCGCGGATGAGTATATCGCCAAAGGCTTCGTGACCAGCGCCAGCTCGCCAAAAGCCCTGGCGGAAGCGCTGGGCATGGACCACCACGCCTTCCTGGCCACGCTGGAACGCTACAACGGCTTTGTCGAAAAACAGCACGACGATGATTTTGGCCGCACCACCGCGCTGCGTGCGCCCATCAATGAAGGGCCGTTCTACGCCATTCAGATTGCGCCGGGCGTGCATCACACCATGGGCGGCGTGACCATCAACACCGAGACCTGCGTGCTGGACAGCAGCCACAACGTGCTGCCGGGCGCATTTGCTGCGGGTGAAGTGGTCGGCGGGATCCACGGCGGTAACCGTATCGGCGGTAACGCGGTGGCAGACATCATTATTTTTGGTACCCTTGCCGGACATCAGGCGGCGATGCGCGCAAAAATGGCATAAAGCACCTGTGCTGTAGGCCGGATAAACGCAACGTTATCCGGCGATTTCCCCGGCGGCGCGGTGCCTGCCGGGGCTACATCTGAGGAAACATGCCATGTCTGATAACCGTGTTTACAGCTACTCCGCCGTTCTGATGGGCTCGCCCATCCTCCTGAAACTCTTCTCCCACGACGAAGCCCTCGCGTCCCGCGTGTTTCGACTCATCAAACAGTATGAAGATCTGCTTACCGTCAACCGCGCGCGCTCGCAGGTGATGGACATCAACCATGCGGCTGGGCAACATCCGGTAATCGTCAGCCGAGCGGTGTTCGAGCTGATCCGCTGCGCAAAAGCGGCAAGCCTGCTCAAGGACAGCGCCTTTAACCTGGCGATTGGTCCGCTGGTGAAGCGCTGGAAAATTGGCTTTCGGGGCGACAGCGTACCGCCCGCAGACGAAATCGCGGCGCTGCTTGAGATAACCCGTCCTGAAGATGTCATTCTTGACGAGGCGCAGAGCAGCGTGTTTCTGACCCGAGCAGGGATGGAGATCGATCTGGGGGCCATCGCCAAAGGCTATATCGCTGACCGGGTGCGGGATTACCTTCACAAAGAGGGCGCCGGGCGGGGGCTGATCAACCTCGGGGGAAACATTCAGACGTTAGGCTCGCTGGAAGGCGGCTGGAGCGTGGGGCTGAAAAAACCGTTCGCCGGTGAGGCGCTGATTGGCGCAATGACGGTGGAAAACCGCTCCGTAGTAACGTCGGGCACGTATGAGCGTTTCTTTGAGCAAAACGGCAGGCGCTACCACCATATTCTCGACCCGCGTACCGGGTATCCGCTGGACAACGAGCTGGACAGCGTGACCATCATTTCAAAAGATTCCATCGACGGCGATATCTGGACCACGCTGATGTACGGCATGGGCGTGGAAAAGGGCTGCGCGGTGCTGCGTTCTCGCCCGGATATCGAAGCCATTTTTGTGACCAAAAACAAAGAAGTGGCGATCTCTTCGATGCGCCACTTCCGCTTTACGCTGCTGGATAATACCTACCGCGTTACTGACAGTACTGCTTGAGCAACGCCGTTTGTTCCGGCTGGAGGCGATAGCGATACACCGGGCGGCCGGTGGCGCCGTAGTGGATGCTGGTGAAGAGAATGTTGATTTGCGCCAGCCAGATCAGGTACTTGCGACAGGACACGCGGGAGATATTGACCGCGTTTGCCAGGTCATCGGTAGAAAACTCCATCTCCGGATGAGCGTCAATCCACTGGCAAATCGTGCGCAGCGTTTGCGGCGTTAACCCCTTCGGCAGCTTTTTACTGTCCGCCAGTTCCGGCGCCCCGCCGTGGATCAGCCGGTCGACGTCGGCCTGCTCGTAATACTGATGCGAACCCATCAGATGGTGCTTTGCCTTCCAGCCGTTCAGCGCCTCTTCAAAGCGCGGGAACTGGAACGGTTTAATCAGATAATCCACCACGCCGTAATGGATGGAGGTCTGGATCGTGGCGGCGTCGGCAGCAGACGAGATCATAATCACATCGATCGGGCGGCCGGAGGCGCGGATAACCGGCAGCAGATCCAGCCCGTTATCCTGCTGCATATAGACGTCCAGCAGCACCAGATCGACCGGCTGGCCGGGGTTATTAATGATGGCCTCGGCCTGGCTGAGCGTGGAGGCGACGCCGCAGCAGCTAAAGCCTTCAACCCGGTTGACGTACAGACGGTTGAGGTCGGCTACCATGGCGTCATCATCGACAATTAATACATTTATCACGCGATATTCCTCTCGCTATCCCAGGGGATGTGAACAAAAAATTGGGTAAACACGCCAGGCTCAGACTCGACGGTGATATCGCCGCCAAGGTTCTGAATTTGCTGGCGAGCAAGGAACAGCCCAACGCCGCGGTTTTCACCTTTTGTTGAGAAGCCCTTTGTAAAAATAGCCTCCAGCTGAGTGGGATCGATGCCGGGGCCATCGTCGCTGACCTCGCAGCTGAGCCAGCCGTTCTGATAATGCAGCAGCAGGCCGATCTCACCGTCCTGCTGTCCTTCCATCGCGTCGAGCGCGTTTTCAATGAGGTTACCCAGCGCGGTAATCAGTACCGCGACCTGCTCTTCGCTGGCGGTATCCGGTATCTGGCATTCATCCGCCAGCGTCAGGGTGACGCCCGCTTCTTTCGCCCGATTGATTTTACCCAGCAGGAAGCCGGCGATAACCGGGGATTTTACCTTGCTCTGTATTGTACCGATATCCGTCTGGTAATGATGTGCCGTCTGGAGGATGTACTCCTCCAGCTTGTCGTAACGCTTGATGTGCAGCAGGCCCAGGATCACATGAAGCTTGTTCATAAACTCGTGCGTATGGGTCCGCAGGGCGTCAACGTAGTTCACCATGCCGTCAATACGCTGCATCAGCTGGCTGATTTCCGTTTTATCGCGGAAGGTAGTGATAGCGCCGATCACCCGATCCTGACTTTTCACGGGCACCATATTGCACAGCAGCAGGCGCCCGTTGCAGCTGATCTCCTGATCCTTTCGCGCGACGCCCGTCTTTGAGACGTCACGCAGGCTGGCCAGCAGGGGCGCGCTGGCGTTTTCGGTCTGCTTGCCGGAGGGGAGAAGCAATATTTCTCTGGCCGTCTGGTTGATCATCGTCACGCGCCCGTGAATATCGACGGCCAGCACCCCCTCGCGCAGAGACTGCAGCATCGCCTGGCGCTGTTCAAACAGGGCGGAAATTTCGTACGGTTCAAGGCCAAACAGAATGCGCTTCAGTACCCGCACCAGGCCCCAAATCGCCATGGAGCTCATAAAGATGCTGAATAAAATGGTCCACAGCGCATTAAGCCGCCCGCGGGCAATCTGGTCTTCCACCTTTTTAAGGGAGATACCGACCACCACCACACCAATCTGGTCGTGCTGGCCGTCATAGACGGGGGTGAAGACGCGAAGCGCTTCAGCGAGGGCGCCGCGGTTGACGGAGACGTTCTCTTTACCCTCCAGCGCGGGTTCGAGGTCGTTGCCAATAAAGTGCAGGCCGATAAGCGCTTCGTTCGGGTGCGAGTAGCGAATCCCCCGCATGTCGGTGACCACGGTGAGCAGCAGATCGTTGCGCTGGGTGACGGCTCTGGCGATGGGCTGAATGATGTCCGCCTGCGGGGGCTGCATCAAACCTCGCTTGATTTCGGGGCTGTCGGCCAGCGTGCGGGCAATACCCAGCGCCGTATCTTTCACGTCATCGCGGGTCGCCCGGGTGATTTGAACGGAGTAGAGCGCAAAGACCACCAGCAGCACAGAGGCAATAATCGCGCACACCATCAACGTGACCAGCGTGTTCAGCTTCATGGGGCGCTTGCGCGTCGGAAGGAAAGGCTGCAAATCGCTCATCAATACTCCGCGATAGTAAGAAAGGGGTAATTATCGCCGATGACGCGCTTTTCTTAAAGCCATGTAAAGGCGTGGATTGGGGCCGCTTTTCGTGACCCTCCTCGCAGGTCATCTATATAAAACACTTTATAGTGTGTGGGTACTCATAATAAGGAGGCTGTTTATGAGCATTACGCTTACCGGTTCGGTCAAGGAAAGACGGCACGCCAGCACGATGAATATTGATAGATTGTCCACGCTGGACATGCTGAAGGTCATTCACCAGGATTATGCACTTATTTCTGCTGCCATCGCTCCCTGTTTATCTGATCTCGCCCGCGTGGTGGACAACGCCGCCGCGACGCTCGGCCACGGCGGTCGCCTGGTTATCGTCGGCGCGGGCCCGTCGGGGCGAGTCGTGCAACAGGTTGTCGATGACTATGCGCCGGGCAAAACCCCCGTAATTGCCGTTACGGCCCAGGAAGGGGAAGGGAGCTACGAGCGCGGCGTTGCCGATCTGCAGGCCATCAGGTTTGGTGAACACGATATGATGCTGGCGGTCACGGTCAGCGGAAAAACGCCGTGGGTCTGGGGAGCCATGCGCCATGCGTGGTCGCTGGGTTCACCGGTCGCCATTGTTACCGGTGATGCGCAAAGTGAAGCCGCGCAGCTGGCAAGCATGGTTATCGCTCCCGAGCTGGGTCCCGATGTGGTCGCAGGCTATATCAACACCAAAGCGGGGATTGCGCAAAAAATGATCCTCTCGACGATCGCCACCGGGCTGGCCGTCCGAACGGGGCGCGTATACAGCAACCTGCGGGTGGATCTTGAGGCAAGCAGTACCAAATGGGCTGAACGCCAAATCGCCATTGTGATGGAGGCGGGGGGATGCTCCCGGGCGCAGGCAAAGGCCGCGCTGGAGAGCTGTAACCATCACTGTAAAACGGCGGTATTGATGGTGCTGACGGGGCTGGACGCGTGGAAGGCGCATGAGCTGCTGGCGCAGAATAACGGGTTTATCCGCGTGGCGCTGCAGGAGGCGCCGTAATATCGTAGTTGAAGAAATGAAAAAGGCCGCGATTGCGGCCTTTGGCATTTTGGGGATTAGAACTGGTAGGTCATGCCTACGCCAACGATGTCATCGGTAGAGATACCGTACGCATCATACAGCGCTTCATCGTTGTCCAGCATATTGATTTTGTAATCAACATAGGTGGAGAAGTTTTTGTTGAAGCTGTAGGTCATGCCGAGGTCAATGTAGTTAACCAGATCCTGGTTGAAGCCCTGGCCGTCCAGGTCTTTACCTTTTGAGTAAACCCATGCCAGGGAAGGACGCAGACCGAAGTCGAACTGGTACTGTGCAACCGCTTCGAAGTTTTGAGTCTGGTTGGCGATACCAAAGTTGCCAATTGGCGTCATGTTGCGGGTTTCCGCATACATCATTGCCAGGTAAACGCTGTTTGCGTCATATTTCGCGCCAACGGTCCAGGCTTCAGCTTTTTCGCCACCGGCATAGCCCATATCTTCCAGGCCTTTGCCGTACGCAACCTGCTCGTTAGTACGGTCAGAAGAAGAGTATGCCGCACCCAGGCTCAGGCCGGACAGGTCGCCAGAGAAGTCATAGGAGGTAGACATGCCGAAGCCGTCACCGTTCTGGAAGCGTACGTCTTTATGACCGTTTTTAGTGCCTTCCTGAACATTAATAATATTGCCGTTTTGATCTTCATGCGGGCCACCTTCATTCGCACCCTGATACTGCAGCGCGAAATTCAGACCTTCAACCAGACCGAAGAAGTCCTGGTTACGGTAGGTTGCCAGACCGTTGGCACGGCCGTTCATGAAGTTATCGGTCCAGGTGTAAGAATCACCGCCGAATACCGGCAGCATATCGGTCCAGGCTTCAACGTCGTACACGACGCCGTAATTACGACCATAGTCAAATGAACCGTATTCGCCATATTTCAGGCCAGCGTATGCCAGACGGTTAAAGGATTTGTCACCCGCGCCTTCGGTATCGTTAGCGTAAGTTTTATATTCCCACTGACCGTAACCGATCAGGTCGTTAGCGATCTGAGTTTCGCCTTTGAAACCAATCTGCACATAGGTTTCGTCGCCGTCATCGCCAGCGTTGTCAGAGAAGGTGTGACGCGCATCGACTTTGCCGTACAGGTCAACCTTGTTGCCGTTTTTGTTGTACATCTCAGCCGCATTTGCTGCGCCTGCCATTAATAACGCGGGTACCAGAATTGCCAGAACTTTTCTTTTCATTATATATTCCCTTTAAAGATAATTTATATGAATATATGTAATCACCCTCCGTAATTACAGGGTCGATACTATTCCAGGAGATGGCGTTTAGTTTCAAAAATAAATGTAATTAAATTCTTTGAAATATTGCAAAATATTTCTATTAATCTCTTTATTTTTCTGATGAATCAATGCTTTGAATTCATGTGATTTAATTATTATTAAGTATTTCTCAATTCTATTTTTATATTTGTTTGATTTGGCTGTGTTATAATTCACGCTCTTTTAAATAGCAGGATATGACGATGGAAATTGCCGGGTGGCAGCACATTTTTGAGCGCTGGCTAGAGGAACACCACAGCGCCGACGATACCGCACACGATATTTCGCATTTTCGTCGGGTCTGGATGTCGGCGCAAAAAATCATGGTCCACCAGACGGTGGAGCCGCTGGTGATCCTCACCGCCTGCTATTTCCACGATATTGTCAGCCTGCCGAAAAACCATCCCGAACGCAGCCAGTCATCACGGCTCGCTGCTCGCAAGACGAGCGATATTCTGCGCCGCGACTTCCCGGACTTTCCGCCAGAGCATATTGCCGCCGTCGCGCATGCGATTGAAGCGCACAGCTTCAGCGCCGGGATTGCGCCGCAGAGCATGGAAGCCAAAATTGTGCAGGACGCCGATCGGCTGGAAGCGTTAGGCGCTATCGGTCTGGCGCGCGTCTTTGCCGTCTCAGGCGGGCTGGGCGTGCCGCTTTTTGATGCCAACGATCCCTTTGCCGATGCGCGTCCCCTCGACGACCGGGCGTTTGCCCTCGACCATTTTCAGACCAAGCTGCTGCGATTGCCTGATACAATGCAAACGGAAATGGGCCGCGAGCTGGCGCGTCATAATGCCGATTTCCTGATCCACTTTATGGCGAAACTCAGCGCCGAATTACGCGGTGACTGCATTGGCCTGGATAGCCAGGCGGTGAACCGCTTCCGTCGCAGTTTGCACAATTGAACTGTGGTAATCTGTTTCCAGTCTTTATTCTCCGGTTAAAAGAATGCAGGAAAATCGATCAGTGACAGAGTCCGCGCCCGAGCAGGCTGAGAAATCAACGGCAACGGTGCAGGCGTTGCT
Source organism: Enterobacter cloacae complex sp. ECC445 (assembly GCF_021892025.1). Classification (NCBI taxonomy): domain Bacteria; kingdom Pseudomonadati; phylum Pseudomonadota; class Gammaproteobacteria; order Enterobacterales; family Enterobacteriaceae; genus Enterobacter; species Enterobacter cloacae complex sp. ECC445. Next base: position 9,634 of record NZ_JAKLRZ010000001.1, read on the forward strand.
GCGCCAGCTGTTGGATATCTATGATGCTAAAACGCTGGCCAATCTGCTGGTGGCGCACGGCGAGAGCCACTGGAGCCCGGCGATCCTTAAACGTCTGCTGACCAGCGAACGCGCGGGGCGTCGCCTGAGCGAAGGCGAGTTTCGCTATCTGCAAAACCTGCTTCCGCGTCCTTCTGCCGCGCACCCGAACTATGCTTTCCGCTTTATCGATCTGTTTGCCGGAATCGGCGGCATCCGACACGGTTTTGAAGCCATCGGCGGGCAGTGCGTGTTCACCAGCGAGTGGAACAAACACGCCGTGCGTACCTACAAGGCTAACTGGTACTGCGACCCGCACGAGCACCATTTCAACGCGGATATTCGCGACGTGACCCTGAGCCATAAAAGCGGCGTTACGGATGAACAGGCCGCCGAGCACATTCGTCAGACGATCCCGGCGCATGACGTTCTGCTGGCGGGCTTTCCGTGTCAGCCCTTCTCGCTGGCCGGTGTCTCCAAAAAGAATGCCCTCGGACGCGCCCACGGCTTCGCCTGCGATACCCAGGGAACGCTGTTTTTTGACGTGGCGCGCATTATCGATGCCCGCCGCCCGGCCATCTTCGTGCTGGAAAACGTTAAGAATTTAAAGAGCCACGACGGCGGGAAAACCTTCCGCATTATCATGCAAACGCTGGATGAGCTGGGCTATGACGTGGCCGACTCGCAGGACATGGGTGCGGATGACCCCAAAATCATTGATGGGAAACATTTCCTGCCCCAGCACCGCGAACGTATCGTGCTGGTGGGGTTCCGCCGCGATCTCAATCTCAAGGGCGATTTCACCCTTCGGGATATCCCGTCTCTCTATCCCGAGCGGCGTCCCACCGTGGCTGACCTGCTGGAGCCGGCGGTCGATGCGAAATTTATCCTTACGCCGATCCTGTGGAAATACCTTTACCGCTATGCCAAGAAGCATCAGGCGAAGGGCAACGGCTTCGGTTTTGGTATGGTCAACCCGAACGATCCGCACAGCGTCACCCGCACGCTCTCCGCGCGCTACTACAAGGACGGCGCGGAAATCCTGATCGACAGAGGCTGGGACAAGGCGCTGGGCGAAAAAGATTTCGACGACCCGCACAACCAGCGTCACCGTCCGCGACGCTTAACGCCGCGGGAATGCGCCCGGCTGATGGGCTTTGAGACCCCGCAGGGTTACCGCTTCCGCATTCCTGTATCGGACACCCAGGCGTACCGCCAGTTTGGCAACTCGGTGGTGGTTCCCGCGTTCGCGGCCGTGGCAAAGCTGCTGGCCTCGCGCATCAGACAGGCGGCGGCGCTCCGTCAGGGTAAGGCCGTCAATGACGGACGTTCACGATAAGGCCACGCGCAGCAAAAACATGCGGGCCATCGGCACGCGTGACACCGCCATCGAAAAGCGCCTGGCCGGGCTGCTGACGCTGGCGGGATTTGACTTCCGCGTGCAGGATGCCGCCCTGGCGGGTCGCCCGGATTTCGTCATCGACGCCTGGCAGTGCATCATCTTTACCCACGGCTGTTTCTGGCACCATCACGACTGCTACCTTTTTAAAGTCCCCGCGACGCGCACCGATTTCTGGCTGGATAAGATTGGCAAGAACGTCGAGCGCGACAGGCGGGATCTTTCGATGCTTATTGCGCAGGGCTGGCGGGTGCTGATTGTCTGGGAGTGTGCGCTGAGAGGCCGCTTAAAGCTGAACGATACCGATCTGCGCGAACGGCTGGAAGAGTGGATCTGCGGCGGCGGCCAGACCGCGCAGATCGACACGCAGGGGATCCACCTGCTTACGGTTTCTCCGCCCCGCAAGGCGTGACCACCGGTTTTGCAGGCAGCAAATATTTGCCCAGGGTAACCAGCACGACGGCAAAAACAATCACCCCTAATGCCAGCCATTCAACGGAAGAGAGCGTTTCTCCCCCCAGTCCCGTCCCGAGCAGCACGGCCACGACCGGGTTAACGTAGGCATAGCTGGTGGCGACGGCCGGGGAGACGTTGCGGATCAGGAACATATAGGCGTTAATGGCAATCAGGGAGCCAAACAGCGCCAGGTAGCCTACCGCCAGGAAGCCCGACAGCGGCGGCAGGGCAGTCAGCTTCTCTCCCGTCAGCGCGGAGGCCAGCAGCAGCACAATCCCGGCGGCGAGCATCTCAATCGCACCGGCCATCATGCCGGTCGGCAGTTCAATACGTGAACCGTAGACGGAACCAAACGCCCAGCTCATTGAGCCAATCAGGATAATCACCGCGCCCCACGGATTCCCGCTCAGGTTGCCCCCGCTGTTGAGCAGAATAATGCCGGCCAGGCCAATGCCTATCCCCAGCCACTCCAGCTTGCGGGTACGGATACCGAAAAGGCGGCTAAAGCAGAGGGTAAACAGCGGTACGGTGGCCACGACCACGGCGGCGATCCCGGACGGGACGTTCTGGTGCTCGGCAATCGTCACAAACCCATTTCCCACCGCCAGCAGCAGCAGGCCGATCAGGGCGGCATTGAGCAGCGGCCGCAGCGGGGGAAGCTTATGCCCGCGCAGCAGCAGGAACGCCAGCAGCAGCACGCCAGCAGAGAGAAAGCGGATGCCCGCCATCATCAGCGGCGGCCAGCTCTCCACGCCGATGCGAATGACAAAATAGGTTGAGCCCCAGATGATGTACAGCGAAAAGAGTGCCCCGATGAGCGGTAGCAGTTGCCGGAAACGCATAATCCCTCACGACGAAATAAAAAGGTCGCTGATAGTAAACGCGAAAACTATCGCGCTGGCGAGACCTTTAATTGTATGGATGATGTGAAATTTCTGTTGACGTAAGGTGGGTGTTTCCGGGTTTGCGCTTTTGCTCCATACTATTCACTTAATTACCAAAAAACGAAGGATGACCATTTTGGCAGGAAGTAGCTTATTAACATTGCTGGACGATATTGCCACCTTACTGGACGACATTTCAGTGATGGGGAAGCTGGCGGCGAAGAAAACCGCTGGCGTGCTGGGAGATGATTTATCGCTTAACGCCCAGCAGGTGAGTGGGGTTAGAGCAAACCGTGAACTGCCGGTGGTGTGGGGCGTGGCGAAAGGCTCCTTCCTGAACAAGGTGATTCTGGTGCCGCTGGCGCTGCTGATCAGCGCGTTTATTCCGTGGGCCATCACGCCGCTGTTGATGATCGGCGGGGCGTTTCTCTGCTTTGAGGGCGTCGAGAAGGTTCTGCACTCCTTTAGCGCGCGCAAGCAGAGCGATACCCCGGAGGTGCGCCAGCAGCGTCTGGAGGCGCTGGCCGCGCAGGATCCAAAAACCTTCGAGCGCGATAAGGTCAAAGGCGCCATTCGGACCGACTTTATCCTGTCGGCGGAAATTGTCGCCATTACGCTGGGCATTGTCTCCGACGCGCCGCTCCTCAATCAGGTGCTGATCCTCTCCGGCATCGCCATTCTGGTCACGGTAGGCGTCTACGGCCTGGTGGGGCTGATCGTGAAGCTGGATGATATCGGCTACTGGCTGGAAGAAAAGTCGAGCGCGGTGGCGAGAGGTATCGGCAAAAGCCTGCTGGTGCTGGCCCCGTGGCTGATGAAGAGTTTGTCGGTGGTGGGCACGCTGGCGATGTTCCTCGTGGGCGGCGGGATCGTGGTTCACGGCATTGCGCCGCTGCACCATGCCATCGAACATTTCGCCTCCGCGCAGGGGGCCGTTATTGCGGCGATCCTGCCCACGCTGCTGAATCTGGTGCTGGGATTTATCATTGGCGCTATCGTGGTCGCGGCGGTGAAGCTGGTTGAAAAACTGCGCGGCACCTCGCACTAATTGTTATCCGTTATGGGATGCAAAAAGACCATTCCTCGTCTAAATTGAAACAGTTTCACCCTGATACAGGAGGCAGGTATGGTCTTTTTGGTCAGTGATGAAGTTAAGCCTAAGAAGGGCGGCCCACGTATGATCGTCACCGGCTATTCCAGCGGAATGGTGGAATGTCGGTGGCACGATGGCTACAGCATCAAGCGGGAAGCATTTCGTGAAGATGAGCTTCAGCCGGGGGACGGGCAGCACAAGCGGGACAAGGCTTAATCACATAACGCCCGGCTTTGCCGGGCGTTTTTATCTCACGTACCGGGCGTAGGGCAGTTATCAGGGAGTGTGTGTGCAGCACGATACCTTTGTTGTAAGACAATCTTTTTTGCAATGGCTGCATAAGCGTAGCAATCCGGGCTTGATTGTTAATCTCTGCTTTCTGTTCGTTCTGGTCTTTTCCACGCTCCTGACCTGGCGCGAGGTGGTGGTGCTCGAAGAGGCGTACATCTCGAGCCAGCGCAACCATCTGGATACGGTGGCGAGCTCGCTGGACAGGGAGCTGCAGAACAGCGTTGACAGGATGCTGTTCTTCCGTCAGGGCATGGGGGATGCGATCCAGACGCCGCTGGCCTTTGACGTCTTAAAGGATGCGGTGTCACGCTTTAATACCGTCCGCATGCTCCCCACCTGGCAGCTTGCCGTTGATAAAAAACGTACCCTTCCCATCAACGGGGTGTCGGATGCGTTCGTTGAAAAAACCACGCTTCTCAATCGTGACGCCGAGCGCATCGGCCATGAAATTTCTGCCGCCCTGGAAGTGGGGTATCTGCTCAGGCTGGCGTCGTCGAGAGAGCAAACGGAAGCGCGGGTGATCTACGTTTCCCGCGCCGGTTTTTTCATTTCCACCGATACGCCGGACCAGGCGGGTGATATCACCGCCCGCTATTACAATCTGGTGACCCAGTCCTGGTTTACCCAGCAGTCCGAGCGTAACAATCGCGCGCGCGGTGCGCTGGTTTATCTCAACGCCTTCATCCTGGACCCGTGATGAACGCACGATCACCGCCAGCGTGCCTATATATTTCGATCGCTACTGGTATGGCGTCGTGGCGATGGACTTTACATTGAGCACGATGCAGCAGCTGCTGGCAGAGGCGACGGAAGACCGAACGGAGGGGGAGTATCAGCTGTACGATACCCGGCTCAATATGATTGCCACGTCTGCCCACGCGGGAAGCCCGGTTAACCACTTTGACGAACGCGAAACGGCGCAGATTGCCCAGGCGATTGAGCACGCGACCGGCGGCGGGATCCGCCTCGGAAGCCGCTTTATTAGCTGGGAGCGACTCGATCACTTCGATGGCGTCGTTCTGCGGATCCACACCCTGCACGAAGGGGTGCAGGACGACTTCGGCAGCATCAGCATCGTGCTGGCGCTGCTGTGGGCGCTCTTTACCGCCATGCTGTTGATCTCGTGGCTGGTTATCCGCCGCATGGTGAGCAACATGTACACGCTGCAGCATTCGCTTCAGTGGCAGGCCTGGCATGACCCGCTTACCCGGCTGAATAATCGCGGCGCGCTGTTCGATCGCGCCAAAATCCTGGCGGAAACCTGTCGTCAGCAGTTGCTGCCCGTCTCGGTGATTCAGCTCGATCTCGATCACTTTAAAAACGTCAACGACCGTTTCGGCCACCAGGCTGGAGATAAGGTGCTCTCCCACACCGCGGGGCTGATTGCGAGCGCGTTACGCAAAAATGATGTGGCAGGCCGCGTCGGCGGGGAGGAGTTTTGCGTCGTCCTGCCGGGGATCGGTCTGGAGGAGGCGAGGGGGGTTGCGGACCGCATTCGCTGCCGGATCAACAGTAAAGAGATCCTGGTGAAGAAAAGCACGACCCTGCGCATCAGCGCGTCGCTGGGCGTGAGCAGCGCGGATGAAGCGGGCCTTTACGATTTTGAACAGCTGCAGTCCATTGCGGACACCCGGCTCTATCAGGCCAAACAGCGCGGGCGTAACCGGGTCGTCTGGCGGGATCAGGACAGGAAGTGATCCAGCCCCTCCTGCCAGCCCGCGGGCCCAGGCTGCCGGGTGTGATAAACCCGCTCGGGGTTATCGTCCCGTAGCGTGATCCCCTGGCGGTTGATGCCCTTGATGACCACCGCGAAGTCGACGCTGTCGAGCAGCGGCGCATCGTTCGGGCCGTCGCCGAGCCCCAGCGTGGTGGGGGCGATCTCTTCCTGCTCGCGGTACTGGGCAATCAGCCAGTTCACCGCCACGTCCTTGCCGCAGCGGGCGTCGAGAATATGCCAGAAGCGCGCCCCCTGCAGACATTTCAGGCCGATGCGCGCCAGCTCCTCTTCAAACTGAACCATTTTCTCGTCGGTATCGCGCCAGATAAGCGTGACGGATGCCTCGTGCCTGCGGGCCAGCGCCGCACGGTAGCGCGTTAGCCCGGTCCACTCGCTGATGACGCGGTCATCCACGTCGTCAAAGGTGGTGAACTTAGCGCCCGTCTGCAGGCGAATGTGCTCGATTCGCGGGCGAATATCCCGATGCGCCGTCCCGCGTATCTGACGCTGGACCTTTTCCCAGCGCACGTCGGGCTGAATCACCGCGCCGTTTTCGGCAATAAAGGGTAAGCCTTCTAGCCCCAGATCCTGCTGAATATCCAGCATCTCTGCCGCAGTCTTGCTGCTGCAGAGAATGACCGGAACCTGGCTATCCAGCAGCCTGTCCAGCCAGGGCATGGCGGGTTGCCAGTCATAGGTATGAATATCCAGCAACGAGCCATCCAGGTCAGAAAAAATCAGCAAGTTATCCCGAAGTGAAGGCATAGCGACTCCTGGTGAGGGGGCTTCACCCTCTAGGAAAATTCTTAAAAACTGACCGAATGCGCCGCTGGAGAAATGGGAACAATTCCAGGCAAGCCCGCATTCGGCGCGTGTTATTGCGCATAGTAGAAAGCATAATGTTAAAAATATTATATTCATCGTAAGAATATATGCTTGTCAGACAAATTCGTTGGAGATAGTGTGGCATGTACATCAGATTTCCTGGTGTAACGAATTTTCAAGTGCTTCTTGCATAAGCAAGTTTTGATCCCGGTCATCCCCATGACCGGGATTTTTTTCGCCCTACCGATTGGCTTCCGACACGCTAAAGTCGTGAATATCAAGCTCGAAGGCCTCGGCCAGCTCGCGGTAGGTGTGATAATCCCTGCCGTTGACGATGACGCGGTCCGAATTATCGTCCGTCCGGCGGACTTCTGACTCGCTGATCTCATTGATGGCGGCCAGCAGGGCATCGACATCCACCTCGACTTCGCGCTTGATGGTATCGCTGTACGCTTTATCGGTCTTCATTAGGGGTTCCTCATTCAGCCGGGTCCAACGATAAGTATAGACTGTAGATAAAAACGCCATTCACGCCGGGCGGCGATGTGCGTTTTTGCGTTTTGTTCTACACTGGCTCAAAACCAGAGGAGGAATGTATGAAGGTCAACGATCGGGTAACGGTTAAAACGGACGGTGGGCCGCGCCGCCCGGGTGTGGTATTGGCAATTGAAGAGTTTAGCGAAGGCACAATGTACCTGGTATCGCTGGAAGACTACCCGCTCGGCATCTGGTTTTTTAACGAACTGGGGCATCCGGACGGCATTTTTGTTGAGAAAGCAGACTAGCACGGCGTCGGGTAGCACAGCGCGCCCGACAGCCTCACAGACGCAAAAATCTCTGGCCAGGCCAGAGATCAAAGGTAGGGTGCACAGGGTTTTAAGCGACTAACGCATGTTGACGAAAATCCCGTTCGTCACATTATCGGTCAGGCGTACCACATGGTAGATCACTTGCTTATTATGCGTTTTAATTTTCCGTTTAATATTTCCTTTGTGTGACGAAACGGTTTTCGCTTTAATATTCATCTGGTCCGAGATCTGAATAGTTCCTTGTCCCGCCATCCACATTCGCAGCATACTTGATTCAGTCCTGCTTAATGATAAGGTGGGTAAGTTAACCGCTCCTACATTTTTTACTTCTTTATTCAAATAATCACCCAGAATGTCATCCAGCGACTCGGGTTTAATCGATTTAGAACTGATCAATAAATTTTTACGGACCAACAAATACTCATCGAAATGGATATTCGCGATCGCCATAAAAACAATAAACAGGGTTTTTGGATGCTGATTAATGATTTGCTTAATGTGCTGACTGTTGGCTGGATCGTGAATGAAACAGTCCTCATTAATAAACACCACGCCTGGTTTTAGTTCGTCACAAGCGGCTGCGAGTTCGTCAACGGTGTGCGCATCGTTGATGTCTCTCTTTCTTACCCCTCTGCTTGCCAGGTACCCGGTTAACCCTAGCCGGGTGTAGCTGCATAAATCCATAATGATCGTTGACATGGCATACCCTCACTCAATGCGTAACGATAATTCACCATCTGCCTGAGAGCTCAAAACAGCCATACGGGATGGAAAAAAAATAATAAACCTGTGAGCATGACAAAGACTTTCAGGCGGACTCACTATCCCGTAAAGTTACGTATAATTTGCCAGGAATCTTCTTAAAGTAAAGTAAATATTAAGTATTGTGAGGTGGTTAGAAACAATTAAACCGCGTCAGATATATCCTGGAAGATGTTTTTCGCGTTTTATTTTAGGAATATCCTCAGAAAGACAATAGCAACAGTGCGGGTTATTATTTGCGTGGCAGTTCGCTAACAATATCCGCTAACAGGTTGAATATCTCGCCGAATAAATGTTCACAGAAGGGAGCGATAAGTGGCATCAGTAATGACATTAATAAAATGCCGACCGTTAAGGTGAGCGGAAAACCAATGACAAACACCGAGAGCTGCGGCGCCATACGGTTGAGTAAACCTAACGCCAGGTTGACCGTCAGCAGCAGGGTGATGATCGGCAGCGCCAGCATCAGCCCGTTCAGGAAAACCAGCCCCGCCGCGCGTGTGAGCGCCAGGAAGGCGTTGCTGTTCACCGGATTATCGCCAATCGGCAGCGTATGGAACGTATCCACCAGCATGGAGATAAGCCACAGATGACCGTTGAAGGAGAGGAACAGCAGCATGGCGAGCAGGTCGATAATGCGCGCGATCACGGGCATGTTGAGATGGCTGCCGGGATCGACAAACGTGGCGAACGATAGCCCCATCTGCAGGCCGATCAGTTCCCCTGCGGTACGCACCGCGGCAAAGGCCAGCTGCATGGTAAAGCCGACGGCGACGCCAATCATTATCTGCTGCAAGGCCACCCACACCGCGTTCACCGAGAAGATCGGAATATCCACGGGGGGCAGTGAGGGCGCGACGATAATGGAGATGATAATGCCCAGACCCACCTTGACGCGCTTGGGTATCGATTTCTCGCTGAGGATCGGGGCGGTGGAAATCAGCGCCATGATGCGCAGCATCGGCCAGAAATAGACGCCGAGCCACTGAACCCACTGGTCGCTGGTGAAGTGCAGCATCGTCAGATCAGCCGATGATGTACGGCAGGTTGGTAAACAGGTTGCGCATGTAGTCCAGCAACAGGTTCAGCATCCACGGCCCGGCCACGATAATCGCCACGAACACGGCGATGATTTTCGGAATAAATGACAGCGTCATTTCGTTAATCTGCGTGGCGGCCTGCAGAATGCTGATAATCAGACCAGTAACCAGCGCGACAAGCAGCAGCGGCGCGGCAACGGCAATCGCGATTTTCATCGCTTCCGTGCCCATCATCATGACCGATTCGGGTGTCATTGCCGTTCCTTAACTGTAGAAACTTTGCGCCAGCGAGCTGACCAGCAGCTGCCAGCCGTCGACCAGCACAAAGAGCATGATCTTAAAGGGCAGGGCAATGGTTGCGGGCGGCACCATCATCATCCCGAGCGCCATCAGGACGCTGGCGATCACCAGGTCGATAATCAGGAACGGAATAAAGATGGTAAAGCCAATCTGGAACGCGGTTTTCAGCTCGCTGGTGACATAGGCCGGCAGAAGAATACGCATCGGCACCGCTTCCGGCCCCTGCAGTTCGCCGGTATTGGACAGGCGGGCAAACAGCGCCAGATCCGCCTCGCGCGTCTGGCGCAGCATAAATTCGCGCAGCGGCTGGGCGCCTTTATCCAGCGCCTCCTGCATGGAGATTTTGTCTTCGCTGAACGGCTGGTAGGCGTCGGTGTAAATCTTATCGATCACCGGCGACATAATGAAAAAGGTTAAAAACAGCGCCAGCCCCAGCAGAACCTGGTTTGGCGGGGCGGAAGGGGTGCCCAGCGCGTTTCGCAGCAGACCAAAGACGATGATGATGCGGGTGAAGCTGGTCATCATCAGCAGGATGGCCGGAATAAACGTCAGGGAGGTGATGAACACCAGCGTCTGTACCGGCAGCGACCAGCTTTGTCCGCCGCCCGCGAGAGGGGTGGAGACCAGACCGGGCAGCTGTGCATAAACCGCGGGAGCAAACAGGCCAACGCCCGCAAGCGTCAGGGATAACAAACGGCGCATCAGGATCTCCCGGAACGCTTAAGCAAACTCTTCATGACGGACTGAAAATCCGCGGGGGCGTCTGCGCGCTCGTCCACCACGGCAGGGGCGGGCGGCAGCTTATGTAATACGCTGATGTTTGAGGCCGTCACGCCCAGGACCAGACGCGCGTCATCCACCTCGACGATGACCACGCGTTCGCGCGGCCCCAGCGTGGTGCTGGCGCTCACCTTCAGGCCGCGAGCACCGGCGGTTTTACCCGCCAGGCCAAAGCGCTTCGCCAGCCAGGCGGCGATAAGAATAAAGGCAATAATACCGAACAATGCCCCGCTCACCTGGAGCAGAGGCGAGCCGGGAACGGCAGAAGGTTGCGATAGTGTTGCCTGGGTTTTCATGCTTAACGGCTCAGACGACGCATACGTTCAGACGGGGTAATGATGTCGGTGATACGCACGCCGTATTTATCGGCTACTACCACGACCTCACCCTGGGCAATCAGATAGCCGTTGATCAGAATATCCAGCGGCTCGCCGGCCAGACCGTCAAGGGCCACCACGGAACCCTGCGTCAGGCGCAGTAGCTCTTTAATGGTCATACGGGTACGTCCCAGCTCAACGGTCAGCTTTACCGGGATATCCATAATCAGGTCGATGTCCTGCAGCGTGCCGCTAACGTCACCGCCGCCGAGCTGCTGGAATACGGCATCCGCAGCGCTTTTGGCCGGAGTCGTTTTTTGCTCGTTTAACGCGTCAGCCCACAGATCGTCCAGTGCTCCGCTGTTTTCATCGGACGGATTGTTCATGTCACTCATTTGGGCTGTTCCTCATTCAGCGAATTCAAAATCGGGTTGATCAAGTGCTCAACGCGTAACGCATACTGACCGTTAATCGTGCCGTACTGGCTTGTCAGCACGGGGACACCATCCACATGGGCAATAATGCGGTCGGGTTTTTCTATCGGCAAAACGTCACCGGGTTGTAATTTCAGGATCTGGGATAACCGCAGCGGGATATCGGCGAAGCTCGCCACCAGCTCAAGCTGTGAATGCTGGACCTGGCGGACCAGGTTTTCTCGCCAGTTCTGGTCTTCGTTGCGGGAGTTCTCCAGCGGCGGGTTCACCAGCAGCTCGCGCAGCGGTTCGATCATGCTGAACGGCAGGCAGATGTTGAACTCGCCGGTCAGGTTACCGATCTCCACGTGGAACGGCGTGTTCACGACGATATCGTTCGGAGAGGTGGTGATATTGGTAAATTTCACCTGCATCTCGGAACGGACGTACTCCACTTCCAGCGGGTTGATCGCTTTCCAGGCGTCGCTGTACGACTCCAGCGCCAGCTTCAGCATGCGGTTAATGACGCGCTGTTCGGTGTGGGTAAATTCGCGACCTTCTACCTTGGTCGGGAAACGCCCGTCGCCGCCGAACAGGTTATCCACCGCGATGAACACCAGGCTTGGGGAAAACACCACCAGGCCGGTGCCGCGCAGCGGCTTAAGATGAATCAGGTTAAGGTTGGTTGGCACCGGCAGGTTGCGGGCAAACTCATGGTATGGCTGAATGCGGATCGCGCCGACCGTGATATCCGGGCTACGGCGCAGCAGGTTAAACAGCCCCATACGGAACTGACGTGCAAAACGCTCGTTAATGATCTCCAGCGCCTGCAGACGTTCACGTACCACGCGGCGCTGGGTATTCGGGTCATAGGGACGAATATCGCTATCGCCGCCAATCCCCGGTTGCGGATCATCGTTTTTATCGCTGTCGCCGTTAAGCAGCGCATCGATTTCTGCCTGAGAAAGAATACTGTCGCCCATGTCGTTACCGCAGAATAAATGCTGTATACAGAACGTCAGTGACTTCCTGCTTAGGTTGGCCGTTTACCAGCGGGGTCGCCAGCGTTTGTTTAATGGCGTCGACGAGCTTTTGCTTACCCACATCGGTGGCCAGCGCCAAAGCGTCCTGACGAGAGAACAGCAGCAGGAGGCGGCTGCGCACTTCAGGAAGGTAATCGTTCAGACGTGAACGGGTGGCTTCATCTTTCAGGCGCAGCGTAATGCCCACATAAAGCACGCGATCCGCATCACCCAGATTGACGGTGAAGGTATCCAGCGGGAAGAACACTGGAGCCGGCGGAGGTGGCGCTTCAGCCTTGGCTGCAGCGGTGGTCGGTTCCTGCTGCATACGCCAGTAACTATAGCCCGCGGTGGCGCAGGCGGCGAGCGTGATCAACACCAGCAGCGGGATCCAGATGGAACGCTTACTTTTTTTGGTGATAGCGGAGTCAGTCATCTGATACGAGCTTCCTGTTTCGGTACAGCTTAATAAGGTGATTATCCCGTGTCCTGCTGCCGTCAAAGCGTGGAAAAGACGGGGATAATCACGCTACCTCTGGCGTTTAGGCGAAGATGTCTACGGCACCGTTACCGCGCGCTGCGGATTGCAGGGCGGCAGGAACAGGCAGTAATTCATCGCTCTCTTCATTAAACCCGCCGGTGTTGCCGGAACGCGAAGCCTGGTGCTGCTGCTGGGATGAGGAGTGCTGCTGCCCGGCGAAGCTCTCGCTGCTGACGCTGCTCTGTGCAAGCTGAATGCCGTTCTCCGCCAGCGAGGTTCGCAGCACCGGCAGCGCGGCTTCCAGCGCCGCACGCACGTGGCTATGCGCGGAGACCATCTGCAGCTGCGCCTGGTTATCATCCAGCTTAAGCGAGATTTGCACCTGACCCAGATCTTCCGGGTGCAGGCGCAGCTCGGCCGTCTGCTGGCCCTGCTTGGTGAACAGCGCGATGTGCTGGCTCAGGGACTGCTGCCATTCGTGGGTGCCCAGCGGCTGGCTTAACACCGGTGCGGTGGCAACGGTGGCGGCAGGCTGGCTGGTGGCATGGCTGGACAGAATCGGCGCCAGGGTGGCCGTTGGGGAGGCCGTGGAGGAGGAACTGGCGAGCTCCTGCTTGTCTGCCGCGGCGGTGACAACCGGCGTGGCTGGCGCATTGGCTGCCAGATCCGGGACGCTGGTTTTCGCCTGGCTCTGATATGGCTCAGCCGTCTGGCCTTTATCATGGCTTCCCGCAGGCGCGTTCAGCGGCAGCTGGCACGCCCCATGTTGAGCGAGCGTCGCGGTACCGAGCGCCGACCGTGCGGCAATACCGTCATTGCCCTCGGCGTGAGCGGTGCGGGTCTGCTGGTGCGGCAGCATGGCCATCAGCGCGCTTAATCCGGCCAGCTCTTCTTCAGTCAGTTCGCTTTTGCCGTCGTCCTTGCCGTTGGCCGCCGTCAGCATTTTCTGGGCATCGCCCTTTGACAGCGGCACCAGCCCGGACATCAGGGTTTCAGGCGCTGTAAGCTGGGCAGTTTCATCGCCGCTCAGGGCTGGCTGACGCGCGAACAGGTCGGCAATTTTGGCCTGCAGGGCGGTATCACCTTTAGCGTCCTGAGCCACTTTTGACAGCTTGCTGCCGGCGGCTTTCAGGTCAGCCAGGGTCAGCGGCGCATCTTTACCCTTGCCCGTAGCGTCCGACAGGGCGCCCGCCAGCAGGGAGAGAAAGTCCTGCGCACCGTCGGCGCCTTTCCCCGTTTGCGTGCCGCCCGACAGGTCGCTGTCGCTCATCAGCAGTTGTTGCAGTGTGATCATTCCGGTTTCCTCATTGATGCGCGCTGGGCAAACTCATCCATTTTTTTCTGATCCAGACGGTTTTCCGCCAGGGTCGAGGCTGCAATCTGCCGGTCCTGTAAGGTTTGCCAGGCCTGCAGCCGCTGTTTTTTCTCGCGCCAGAAGTTCAGCGCGGTATCGACTTTTTGGGTCCACTGGTTAAGCTGCTGGCGATGCTGTTCAATCGCCTTTTCCAGCGTCTGGATAAACTGCTGATAGTTAATCCAGCGCTGGCTGCCAATGCCCTGCGTCATATCGGTATTGAGGTTGGTGCGATACTCATGCTGATAGTCGATTAACATCTTCAACTGTTCTTCAGCCTGCTGGCACCCGCGTCGCATTGCGCCAAGCTGCAATGCGGCATCATCAACTTCTTTTTCAGCCAGATCTTTCAGCGTTGATAACGCGCTGTTTTGCGCCATGACCTTCGCCCTCCACCTGTGTTACACCTGCGGGAAAATCAGCTCCAGTGCCTGAATTGAATCTTCCCAGTCGGCGCGTTCAAAAATGCCTTGTTGCAAAAATGCCTCCAGCTGCGGCCACAGGGTAATCGCCTTGTCGAGCATCGGGTCGCTGCCTTTGGCATAAGCCCCGACGCTGACCAGATCGCGGTTGCGCTGGAAGCTGGAGAGGAGTTGTTTAAAGTTACGCACGCGGGCGTAGTGCTTCTCGGTTATCAGCGCCGTCATTGCGCGGCTGATAGAGGCTTCAATATCAATCGCCGGATAGTGCCCGGCTTCGGCCAGACGACGCGACAGCACGATATGGCCGTCAAGAATGGCGCGCGCGGAGTCGGCGATCGGATCCTGCTGGTCATCGCCTTCCGTCAGCACCGTATAAAATGCGGTGATGGAGCCGCCGCCGCTGATGCCGTTCCCCGCGCGTTCTACCAGGGCCGGGAGCTTGGCGAAGACCGAAGGCGGATAGCCTTTGGTGGCCGGTGGCTCGCCGATGGCCAGCGCGATTTCACGCTGCGCCATCGCGTAGCGGGTGAGGGAGTCCATGATCAGCAGCACGTGCTTCCCGCGGTCGCGGAAATCTTCGGCGATGCGGGTGGCGTAGGCGGCACCCTGCATACGCAGCAGCGGCGACACGTCCGCCGGGGCGGCTATCACCACCGAGCGGGCGCGGCCTTCCGCACCCAGAATATTTTCAATAAAATCTTTTACTTCGCGACCGCGCTCGCCGATCAGCCCCACGACGATAACGTCGGCCTGGGTGTAGCGCGCCATCATGCCGAGCAGGACGGATTTACCGACGCCGGAACCGGCGAAGAGGCCCATACGCTGTCCGCGTCCCACGGTCAGCAGGGCGTTAATCGGACGCACGCCGGTGTCCAGCACATGCTCGATAGGGGTACGCTGCAGGGGGTTAAACGGCTGGGTGATCAGCGCGCCGGTTTCGGTGGTGTCCGGGGAGGGCAGTCCGTCGAGGGGTTTACCGCTGCCGTCCAGCACGCGGCCCAGCAGGGCCGGACCAAGCGGCAGCTGTTTCCCGCTTTGCAGGCCGTCGCCGCTGATGTTTTTCGCATAGACGCGGGCGCCGGGCAGAATGCCTTCCACCTCTTCGAGCGGCATCAGGAACAGGCGCTGGCCGTTAAAGCCGACCACTTCGCTTTCGACTTCACGCGTTTCCTGCCCGTCCTGACGCTCAATGACGCAGGTTGCCCCCAGCGGCAGCTGCAGGCCGGTGGCTTCGAGAACCAGGCCGGTGGCGCGCGTCAGTCGCCCATAGCGACGAACGGAGGGCAGTTGCGTCATCTTCGTCTCGAAGTTGTCGAGCGTGGTGAGCCAGCGGGTGAGGCGCGCGGTCATCAGACGACTCCCGGTGCCGCCAGGCGGCACAGCTCCTGCCAGCGGGTGGCGACGCTGGCATCCAGATCGCCTTCATCCGCAGAGACTTTGCAGCCGCCGTGGTGTAACGACGGGTCGCCGCGCAGGCGCCAGCCGTGCAGGCTAAGCGTTGCGCCCAGGCTCTCTTCCACGCGCTGCAGATCGTCCGGATGGACGCGCAGTTGCGGCTTGCCGCTGAACAGCGGCTCCTGCTGCAGCAGACCCTGAATTTGTTTGATCAGCGCCGTGTTGTCCACCACGGGCGTCTGGCCGATAACCTGGCGCGCGGCTTCCAGCGCCATCTGCATCAGCCGCGAGGCGATCACGCTGTCCAGCGCGTCCAGGGTGTGCTGAAACTCGCTGACCAGCTGCTGCATGCGGGCGTGGAGCGGTGCCTGCTGCTGCCTCGCCTGATCGATACCGTGCTCTAACCCTTTCGCCAGACCCTCCTGATACCCCTGCTCGTGGCCTTTCTGCCGGCCTTCGTTCAGACCGGCACTGTAGCCCTGCTCGTGCGCCTGCATTTGCAGCTGAGCCAGCATCTGTGCCTGCTGTTCCTCTTCGCTCAGCTCGGGCTGCTCGACGTCAGCGTCAGGCGCGTCGGTCGGTATCACGGCTGGCGTGAACTCTGAAAGGGGAGGGGCCAGATCGTCCGGCGTCCAGCGCTTCCACGGCAGCTCGTTAGACATAGGTGTCGTCTCCGCTGCCAATCACCATCTCGCCGGTTTCCGCCAGGCGACGAACAATAAGCAGAATGGCTTTCTGTTCGTTTTCCACCTGAGACAGACGAACCGGGCCGCGGTTGGCAAGGTCGTCGCGCAGGATATCGGCCGCACGCTGGGACATGTTGCGCAGGAACTTCTCGCGCAGCGGCTGCTCGGCGCCTTTGAGGGCGATAAGCAGCGACTCGGAATCCACTTCCTGGAGCAGGCGCTGGATGCTGCGATCGTCCACTTCCACGAGGTTTTCGAACAGGAACATCTCGTCGATGATTTTCTGCGCCAGCTCGCCGTCGAATTCGCGAACTGCGGTAATAACGGCCTCTTCCTGCTGGGTTTTCATCAGGTTGATGATTTCCGCCGCCGTTCTCACGCCGCCCATTTTGCTTCGCTTGAGGTTCTGCCCGTCGAGCAGGTTGTTCAGCACTTCGGTCAGCTCCGCCAGCGCGGCCGGCTGGACGCCGCCGAAGGTGGCAATACGCAGCATCACGTCGTGGCGCAGGCGCTCTTCGAACAGGGCCAGGATATCGGCCGCCTGACCACGTTTGAGGTGAACCAGGATGGTGGCGATAATCTGCGGGTGCTCGTCGCGAATAAGGTCGGCGGCACTCTGCGGCTCCATAAAGTTGAGCGTTTCGATCCCGCTGGCGGTATCGCGCGTTTCCAGAATGTCTTCCAGCAGGCTGGCGGCACGCTCTTCGCCCAGCGCCTTGACCAGCACGGAGCGCAGGTAGTCGTTGGCGTTGACGTTCAGCGCGGCAAACTGTTCGGCTTCCTGCTCAAATTCCGACAGCACTTCGGTCAGCTGCTTGTTGGAGATTTGACGCACGTTGGCCATGGCCGCACTGAGAATTTGTACTTCCCGCTGGGAGAGGTGTTTAAACACCTCTGCCGCGCGATCTTCGCCAATGGTCATCAGCAGGATGACGCTTTTATCGGTGCCCGTAAGCGTATTACTCATGTTCGTTACCCATCCACTGGCGGATGACCAGCGCCACGACGCGCGGATCGTTATCTGACATTTCGCGAATGCGCTGGCTCATGACCTCAGCGCCCATGCGCTGGTTAGCACGACGCTGCTGCATCTGTTCATCTTTGCTGAGGCGAACTTCAACCGCTTCTTCCGTTTCCTGACGCGTATTCATCTGTTCGCGCGCCGCTTTTTCGGCTTCCGCACGGCGCTGGAGCTGCGGACGAACGCCCTTACGCCACAGCAGCCACGCGACGATCAGCACCAGCAGCCAGCGTCCTGCGGACAGCAGCTGGTCGATAAACGCCTGCTGTTGCCAGAACGGCAGTTCACCGCCGGTCTCTTCAACCGCGTTGAACGGCGAGTTCACCACGTTGAGGGTATCGCCGCGCTTCTCGGAGTAACCCATCGCTTCGCGCGTCAGGTTTTCAATCTGCTTCATCTGCTCGGCGGTCAACGGCAGCGGTTTGCCATCCGCCAGCGTTTTGTAGTTCACCACTACCGCCACTGAAAGACGCTGAATATCGCCCACGTTCAGTTTAGTGTGGCGAATCGTCCTATCCACCTCGTAGTTCGTGGTTTCATTGCGGCTGCTGGTACGCGGACCGCTGTTATTCGCCGTTGAGGTGGTCTGCTGGTTATTTTGCTGACCGTTCTGCTGATTGGCCGGCGGCGTTGAGATCGGTGCCGCGTTTGCCGGGGCTGGCTGGTTAGAGAGCGCGCCCGGTACGCCGCCCGGGTATGCACCGCCGACCTGTTCGTTCGAATTGATCTGACGTGAACGCATCACCGCCTGAGCCGGGTCGCCGTTCGGGGTGTATTGCTCTTCGGTTTGTTCTTTATTCGCGAAGTCGATCTGCGCGGTGACCTGCGCGTGCACGTTGCTGTTGCCCACCACCGGGCCGAGAATGGCTTCAATGCGGCGCTGGAGGCGGTTTTCGACATCGGCGGCGTATTTCAGCTGCGCATCGTTCAGGTCGCGACCGGCGGTATTGGACTGCGTCAGCAGGTGACCGCTCTGGTCAACCAGCGTCACGTTACCCGGCGGCAGACCGGCCACGGCGCTGGAGACGAGATGCGTTACCGCGCTGATTTGCCCTTCGTCCAGCGCGCGGCCAGGCTGCAGGTTAACGGTTACGGAAGCCGACGGTGATTTCTGTTCACGAACAAATAAAGAGGGTTTAGGCATCGCGAGGTGCACGCGGGCACTCTTCACCGGGCCGAGTGTTTCAATGGTGCGGGCCAGCTCACCTTCCAGCGCACGCTGGTAGTTCACCTGCTCGCTGAACTGGCTGATACCGAATTTTTCCTGATCCAGCAGCTCAAAGCCAACGGCACCGCCTTTAGGCAGCCCCTGCTGTGCCAGACGCAGGCGCAGCTCATGCACCTTATCTGCCGGAACCTCAAGCGCGCCGCCGTTATCGGCAAAGCGATAGGGGATGTTCATCTGGGTCAGCTGGGTGACGATGGCGCCGCCATCCTGATCGGAAAGGTTGCTGTAGAGCGTCCGGTAGTCAGGGCTTTTCGCCCACAGAACCATCGCTACAAGGATCGCAATTGCGGCAGCGCCTGCCACGATCAACGGGATTTTAGGATTCGCGCGAAGGCGGTTCATCCACTCGAGTGATTTATTCTGCGGCGCTGTCGATGCTGTTGCACTCATTGCGCACCTCTTAAATCCTGGTGGTTTACGTTATTCGTGTAGAGAAACAAAACTGACTCCCGGGTCGGCAAACACGACAAAAGTTCCATATTGATGGCCCTGCCATTATTTGATGATTCGTGATTTTCTATGCGTCAAATAACCTGGTTTTTTCACGCTATTTACCGCCATTATCTTATTGACAAGCTGTTAGTCTTGACCGCGTAAAAAACCATCCAGGGGAGAGTCATGGCTATACAGGGCATCGAAGGGGTAATCAGTCAGCTGCAGGCAACGGCGATGACGGCCCGTAATCAGAATGTGGCAGATCAGCCGCCGAGCATCAGCTTTGCAGGGCAGCTGCATGCCGCGCTTGACCGTATCAGCGATACCCAGACCGCCGCGCGCACGCAGGCAGAGAAGTTCACCCTCGGCGAGCCGGGCGTGGCGCTGAATGATGTGATGACCGATTTGCAAAAAGCCTCGGTTTCCCTGCAGATGGGGATCCAGGTGCGTAACAAGCTGGTCTCTGCCTATCAGGAAGTGATGGGGATGCAGGTTTAAGACCTGTCGATCTTCGCTGGCAGCCGCAGCGCTTTAATGCCACAATATTTTTTTCTTCGAATGCAGGAAAGATGATGAAAAAAATAGCAATTGCTGGCGCGCTGCTGGCACTGACCGGGTGCGTTCAGGTGGATAACTATAACGACGTGATCAAGCATCCTGTCCCGGCAAACCTGGCCGGATACTGGCAGTCGAAAGGGCCGCAGAGCAACCTGGTCAGCCCGGAAGCGATTGCCACGCTGGTGGTGACGGAAGAGGGCGACACGCTGGACTGCCGCCAGTGGCAGCGCGTGATTGCCGTGCCGGGTAAAATCATGCTGCGTTCAGACAGTTATTACAACGTCACGCGCAAGCTGGATATCTACCCGCTGGAGCGCGATGGCGCGACGCTCGAGTACGACGGGCTGGAGCTGCAGAAGGTCGATCGCCCAACGGTCGAGTGCGCGGATTACCTGAGCAAGAATTCGCTGGAGAGCAAGCTGCCTTAGCCGTTTGTTGCCGGGTGGCGGCTTCGCCTTACCCGGCCTACAAAAGTGCCTTCTCGTAGGCCGGGTAAGCGTTAGCGCCACCCGGCATTGTTTCTACAGCGCATCCTCAATAACCCACACGCTGACGCTTCCCCCATTGCAGGTGAAGGTCCCCTCACCATCCGCCGCCGTGGTGACCGTTTCGTCGCGATTGCCGAGAAAATCCCGCCACGTTTTGTTGCCGTAGTTTTCCCCCAGGCAAATCACCTTCTCACCGTCGTCACCGTTCGACAGCACCACCACGCACCCGGGATCGTCATCCGTGCCGCTGCGGCTGAAGGCGATGCAGTTAGGGTGATCAAAAAACAGCGTCTGCACGCCGTGGGCGAAGCGCTGGCGGGCGAGGATCAGCTCGTGGAGCTGCTCAATAACCGGCATGTCAATATGATACGTTTCACCGTCGCCTCCCGTATCGTCATAGCTGGCACCGAAGAGATCCGGATAAAAGACGCTCGGTACGCCATTTTCCCGCAGCAGGATCAGCGCGTAGGCCAGCGGTTTGAACCAGGCTTCGACCGGGGCCTCCAGCGCCTGCAAGGGCTGGGTGTCATGGTTGGCGACGAGCGTTACCGCATGAAACGGATCGGCTTCCACCAGCGTGCCGGTGAAGATTTGGCTCATGTCGTAATCCCGCCCCTGGCGCGACGCCTCGTGGAATTTCATCTGCAGGGGGGCATCAAAGAGCATGGTTTTGCCGTCGACCTGGTCAATGTAGGCCTGAAGTTTATCCACCTCATGGGACCAGTATTCTGCCACGATAAACAGCGGCTGGTCGGCGACCTCCTGGACGTGCTCAATCCACTCTTTGTAAAACCAGGCGGGTATGTGTTTCACCGCGTCCAGACGAAAACCGCTGCAGCCCGTCTGTTCCATCACCCACCGGGCCCAGTATTTGATCTCTTCGGTTACGGCGTGGTTGCGAAAGTCGATATTTTCGCCCATCAGATAATCGAAGTTGCCCATCTCGTCATCAACCTGATCGTTCCAGCCTTCGCCGGTGTAGTCATTGACGATTTTGAAGATGCCGTCTTCATCGGGGTTTTCAATATGGTCGACGCCGCTGAAGCATTTGTAATCCCAGATGAACTGGGAGTACTGTCCGGCCCTGACGGGGAAGGTGTAGCGGGTCCAGGCTTCACACTCGATGGCTTCGTCATCAATTTGCGTGCGGTCCTGCTGATTTACGCGCTGTACGCGCACGGGCTCTTTTTCGTCGGCGCCCATTTTGTGGTTGACCACCACGTCCAGCAGCACGGCTATGTCGTTGCTTTTGAGGGCGTCGATAGCTTCCAGCAGCTGCGTTTTATCGCCGTATTTGGTGGCAATACTGCCCTTTTGATCAAACTCGCCGAGATCGAACAGGTCGTAAGAATCATAGCCAACAGAATACCCGCCGGACGCGCCTTTGTAGGCGGGCGGCAGCCAGATCATGTTGATGCCGATTTCATTAAGATTGGGGGCTAACGCCGTGACCTCTCGCCACAATTCACCGCCAGCAGGGTAATACCAGTGAAAACATTGTAACAGGGTGGGGTTTTTCATCGTCCGTGCTCCGTTTTGAGAACACAGTGAGTATGGGCGAAATGGGGATAAAACGCGGATGAAATCACAAAATAATATTCATCCGCAAAAGACCCTATCCAGACTAGAGATCTGAAGGAAAGAGAACATTTCCTGATAAACGTCCATAAGTTGAGTTCAGATTATGTTGTCTCGATGTCTGCCCAACCAGTGCTTTCAGTTCTTCCATACGCTGGTGCAGCAAGGTTTTCAACTCGACTTCATTATCGAGTATTTTTCTCAGAATAGGGCGTATTTGCGCCTGAATATGAGGCGGAATTTCGCTGGCGTCCTGGAACATGGTAAGTTTTTCAACTGATGTCAGGTAGTCAACTTCGTACGCGATAAGCTCATCCCAGCGCCCTGCCTGGGTAAGAACAAGCATCGTGTTACTGGTTGTTAATAACTGCTGATAATGCTGGAGCAAGCCGAAATGGACGTCCATTAGTAATTGTCCCACATGTTTTGAGAATGAGGGCCTATCTCTTTCCAGGCATCAGCAATGTTATTGAGTAACTCCATTACTTCATTAATGGCATTAATGTCGTTATGAAGATTAGCCTGTAAAAGACGCCTGGTCATATAGTCATAAAGACTATCAAGATTTGCCGCCAGGTCGCCGCCTACCTCGTGGTTTAGACCTGACTGCAAACCGTTGCTGATAATATTGATTGCTTTACTTATGGCCTGCCCTTTACCGGGAATATCACCTTGTTCAATCAAAATGATGGCTTTCTTCATCGCGCTTAATGCGCCATCAAAAAGAAGCACAACCAGTTGATGTGGGCTGGCACTCAGAACCGCTGATTCAACGCCGACCTGAGCATATGCCTGAATTCCCGATTTTGTATACATGGTAAAACCTCAATTCATCATTTATTAACGGTTCATGGCGTTGAACTGTTGGGTCAGATAACTCCCGGTCTGATCCATCTGTGAAACAAGCTGGCTCAGGCTGGTAAATTGTGTTTTGTAACGCGCCATGGTGGCAGTGATCTGCGCGTTTACGCGGTCGTATTCGTCCGACAGTTGTTTCAGTGTCTTGTTAATGCCAGCGGTGGCATTCTGTACTGAACCATCAGTTCCGAGCATGTCTTTCAGCAGACTGCTGGTCTGGGTGGCAAATCCGGTAGTTTTTCCATCGCCGGAAAGGAACGCGACGACGTCAACCGATTTTTCGTTCAGTGCCTTGGTGAGTTTGGTACTGTCCACCGTCAGCTTACCGGTGGTGTCCTGCGTAATCCCCAGCTGCGATAAAGTGGCCAGATCCCCTGAGCCCTGACTGGCAGAAATCATAGAGCGTAGGCGGGTCTGGATATTACGCAGCGTTCCGTCACCCAACAGATCGCCGTTGCTGCTGTCCTGGTTGGTGCTTCCCTGATCGACCGCCGTATATTTCGTTTGATTGGCGATGGTGGTCTGCAGAGAGTTATACGCATCCACAAAAGCCTGAATGGCATCGGTCATTGGCTGGTTGTCTTTGACAATTGACAATGTTTCCGGGCTGCCTTTATTGGTCTTCGTCAGGTTTAAGGTAACGCCCTCAGGTGCATCAGTGATGGCATTACTGCTACGAACGATTTCGATACCGTTGATATTGACTTTAGCGTCGGCAGCGGGGACCTGTTCACTCATCACGTTAGTGGCGCTGGATGGGTCGTAGCTGATGTATTTCGCCAGTTGACTATCATCCGTCGTAATAGTCATCTCGTTTGCTGTACCCGTATCACGGGAAGTCAGCGCCAGGTAATAGCTGTTGTCATCCGCTTTGATGATGCTGGCGCTTACGCTTCCCTGCTTCGCGTTAATAGCGTCACGCACGTCGGCAAGGCTGGTCTTATCGCTCGCCAGAGTGATCGTTAACGGATCTTTCTGCCCCGGCTGAGTGATTGTAAGGGTGCGCGTGCTCATGCTGCTGTCGCCGAGTTCGGTATCCTTGCTGCCGACTTTTGGGCTCAACAGTGACTGCGCTGCCGCCAGCTGCGTCACTTCTACGGAATAAGAGCCCGCCGCTGCGCTGCTGGCAAGCGTCGTACTAAACGCCGTGTTAGTGCTTGAAACTTTTGATTGTGCAATAGCAGAGGTATTTTTTAACGCATCTGAAGCAGTCTGTAATTTAGTGAGTGCTGTCTGCACCACTCCCCATGCTGTCAGCTTGGCTTTATATGACGTTTGCTGGGTAGTGATAGGCGTTAGCTTGGTTTGCTCAGCTGTCTGTAAATTGTCATACAACGTATTGAGATCCAGTGAAGTACCTGCGCCGAGTGAACTAATACTTGCCATTTTTTCATCCTTTATTAAGACAATCGCTGGATGGTCTATCGGCAGAAACGAGAAAAAGATTAGCGGTTTTTAAAAAAAACAATGCGTAAATAAAGCAGGAGAAATTCAGGCAGTTTACAGGTTTAAAAAAATGATTTTTTTTCCTAAAGCTTGAGAAAGGGCGGTCGATAACCTGATTGACGGTGAGAAAGCCGTAGGTAGATGCCTAAATCTGACAACTTTTTCAAAGGAATACATCATGGCTGTTATTAATACTAACACCCTGTCTCTGATGACTCAGAACAACCTGAGCAAATCTCAGTCTTCTCTGGGCACCGCGATCGAGCGTCTGTCCTCCGGTCTGCGTATCAACAGCGCGAAGGATGATGCTGCTGGTCAGGCAATCGCTAACCGTTTCACCTCTAACATTAACGGTCTGACCGTTGCTGCACGTAACGCCAACGACGGTATCTCTCTGGCACAGACGGCAGAAGGCGCACTGGGTGAAATCAACAACAACCTGCAGCGTATCCGTGATCTGACCGTTCAGGCGCAGAACAGCTCTAACTCTGCTTCCGACATCGACTCCATCCAGGCTGAAGTTAACCAGCGTATGGAAGAAGTGAACCGTGTGACCAAGCAGACCGACTTCAACGGTATCAAAGTTCTGGATACCGGCACTGGTTCAAGCACCTACAACTTCCAGGTTGGCTCTAAAGATAACGAAACTATCGGTATCACTCTGAGTTCTAGCGATAGCTTCAACCTGGCTGCTGCTGGTAACACCGGCGCGACGCTGAACACCAAAGCGATGACAACGGGTGATGTTGTTAACGGTAACCAGCGTACGACTGCGGCAGAAGGTTTCGACGTTCTGCACGGTGCGGTAACGGGTGGTACTGGTGGTACAGCCGCAGGTTCTACCCCACTGGCAGACATCGATAAGGCAATCAAATCTGTAGACAACCAGCGCAGCCTGCTGGGTGCGTCTCAGAACCGTTTCGAGTCCACCATCACCAACCTGAACAACACCGTGAACAACCTGTCCGCTGCCCGCAGCCGTATCCAGGATTCCGACTACGCGACTGAAGTGTCAAACATGTCCCGCGCGCAGATCCTGCAGCAGGCTGGCTCTTCCGTACTGGCTCAGGCCAACCAGGTTCCACAGACCATGCTGTCCCTGCTGCGTTAATCGCCGTTATGACAGACAAAAAGCGCCGCATGTCGGCGCTTTTTTCGTTTAAAATCAAAGTGAAATAAAGCAAGAAAAAAACATCAAAAGATCTAAAGTTTGTAAATGCCCTGTCGATAACCTTTATGAAGGCGATGAAGCCTCTGGCAGCTAGCCGGAACTCATAATCAATTAAAGGATACTTACCATGGCAGTGATTAATACTAACACTCTGTCGCTGATGACTCAGAACAACCTGAGCAAATCTCAGTCTTCTCTGGGCACCGCGATTGAGCGTCTGTCCTCCGGTCTGCGCATCAACAGTGCAAAAGACGACGCTGCTGGTCAGGCGATCGCTAACCGTTTCACCTCTAACATCAACGGTCTGACCGTTGCTGCACGTAACGCCAACGACGGTATCTCTCTGGCACAGACGGCAGAAGGCGCACTGGGTGAAATCAACAACAACCTGCAGCGTATCCGTGATCTGACCGTTCAGGCGCAGAACAGCTCTAACTCTGCTTCCGATATCGACTCCATCCAGGCTGAAGTTAACCAGCGTATGGAAGAAATTAACCGTGTAACGACTCAGACCGACTTCAACGGCATTAAAGTGCTGAACACCGGCACTGGCTCCAGCAGCTACAGCTTCCAGGTAGGTTCTAAGGATCAAGAAACCATCTCTATCAGCCTGAGCAGCTCTAACGCCTACAACCTGTTCAATGCCTCCGGCGCAACCTCTGTGACCTCTGGTCAGACCATCAACGGTAATGCACGTTCTACTGCAGCAGAAGGTTTCGACGTTCTGAGCGGTACCGTAACCTCCGGTGGTACTACTGATGGTAGCCCGCTGGCAGACATCGATGCGGCAATCAAATCTGTAGACAATCAGCGCAGCCTGCTGGGTGCGTCTCAGAACCGTTTCGAGTCCACCATCACCAACCTGAACAACACCGTGAACAACCTGTCCGCTGCCCGCAGCCGTATTCAGGATTCCGACTACGCGACCGAAGTGTCCAACATGTCCCGCGCGCAGATCCTGCAGCAGGCTGGCTCTTCCGTACTGGCCCAGGCCAACCAGGTTCCGCAGACCATGCTGTCCCTGCTGCGTTAATTTTGATAACGCTAAAAAGGCATCTTCGGATGCCTTTTTTATTTCCCAATCGCCAGATTTAAGCCCAATTATCCAACCTATTTTTCCTCTTAAACCGTCTTCTATCCCTCACAATATTGCATTACTGAAAATAGAACTGTAGGCGTCCTTGTGGCGGCGTTGGGGATAAAAATGCCTGAAATTCTGATAAGTGTGGACAAACTGGACGCATGGTCTGCTTCCTGCACGGAAGTGCTCGACATAGCTGATGCCCTGCTAAGACGGGAATGGCATGTGATTCTCTGTACCTCGTTTATCGGGAAGCGTCTTCAGCCAGAAGTGGCCAGACTGCAGGCAACGGGAGCCCTGACAGTTGTTACAGAGAATGCGGGAGAACTGGCCGCACGCTACGACGTTATATGGGTCGTCAAAGGCTTTTTTAGTGAGAAACTGCTTACAGCGCTGCATGAGCAGAAAACGGCGGGATCTTTTATCTTCCGCCATTACAGTGATTACAACGATCTTTATATTCCATGGGGCGCCGGGCTTGAGAATGCTCTGGCAACGCGAGTGCTTGGCCTGTCGGCGTTTACGCAGACCATCCTGCTACAGACGGGGATCCAGGAAGACAAGCTGCATCTGATGCCGTGGCTCGTGCCTGACGCTTACTGCGACGTTTACGCTAATCGCGAGGCGCAAGCGTTGCGTCGGATTCTCTATATCGCGGATAAAATGTCCGCTGAAATGTATGAAGTGCAGCAGCGCGCAGCCCAGTCGCAGATACGCATTGAATGGCTCGATTTAAGTGCTCAATCCGGGCGTATTGAACCGGAGTGGCTCGCGGGTTATGACGTTGTTATTACGGATGAACAGTATGTTCCTAAAGCGCTTGTTCTCGGCGTACCGGTCTTTTTAGCCCACGGAAACTATGTTGAAGGGTATTTGAACGATACAAATCTTGCGCACTATGAGGCTAACTATTTCTCTGGGGTAAATTTGCGTTTTTGCCCGGGTGCAGACGAGTGGATTCAACTGCTGACCGACGGTTATAACGATGCCAATAAATGGGTGCAGAAAAATCATCAGACGTTCGTATCACGCTGGAGCCTTGAGCAGAATATTCTCGCTGTGCTGGATTTTCCTGTTTCGCAAAGGCCTTACACGCTTTCTGAAAAAGATCGCTATGCGCTGGCATTCCACAGCAAAGCGCTGCTGCTCCAGCAGAGCGAAAACTACTCTATTACCCGCTGGATAAAGGATCGAAATATCACGAACGCGCGTCGTGAGGCTTTGCGTGCCTGTGCTGATGCCTTTCCGGACCGCGCCAGACTGGGTGTTGTTATCCTCGCGCAAAATAAAACGACTGAAGAGTGCCAGATTACCCGTGCATCGGCGCTCGCTCAATCGCTAGTGCCGATCTCTGTAGAGGTGGCGCATTCTGTTTCCGATATTAATGCGTTACTGGAAAACAGCCCTGCTCAGGCGCTGCTGATGCTCCCTGCGGGCTACACCCTGTTAGATGACGCGCTGCTGCGGTTCGCTGAGCACCGAATTCATCATCCAGAGGCAAGTGTCGCCTATTGTGATGAAATGATGGTTGCCGAAAACGATGAACCTGTTGTCACCTTGCGCCCCGGGGTTAATATCGATCTCCTGCGCAGTAAGCCTTACGTTGGACAGGCGCTGCTCATTGATTGCCATGCGGCAAAGGTCGCAGGAGGGCTAAACCCTCTCTTTGCTTATACGCCATTTACCGATTTGCTCTGGCGTCTGGTCGAGCTACAGGGTATCAGTGTCTTAACGCATGTGCCTGAAGTGCTGCTCTGCAATTCTGAACCTGCGCAACGCTGGACTGAGCTGCCAGGTCTTATGGAACAGCATCGGAACGGCGTGCTGGCACATCTTACGCGACTTGGTATCTCTGCCTCCTATGAGACCGAAGCCGTTAAAGCTCTACCGCGCCTTCGCTATCACTGGGATGCCCAGCCGATGGTCTCAATTATAATCCCCACGCGCGATCGGTTTGCTTTACTAAAGAACTGCATTGAAAGCCTGATGGAAAAAACCCGCTACGCGCGCTACGAGCTGATGATCGTTGATAACCAGTCAGTAGAGGGCGATGCCTGTCAGTTCCTGAACGATCTAGCGAATCTTGGGCTGGAGCAGGTGCGGATATTGCGATATGACGCCCCATTCAATTTTGCAGAAATGGGCAACGCGGCCGCGCAGCAGGCGAGGGGAGACGTGCTCGTTTTCCTTGATAACGATTGTGAAATCATTGATGGCGCGTGGCTGGACGCGTTACTGGAACACGCATTACGCCCGGAGGTGGGCGTGGTAGGGGCTCGCCTGGAGTTTAAGGATGGCCGGATCCAGCATGGTGGGTATCTGACCGGCGTCCAAAACGGTGTGGAAGTTGCTTTTGCAGGCGCGGGCGGCGCTGACTCAGGTTTTCAGGACTATCTTTGCGTCCCGCATAACGTAACGGCAGTGAGCGGTTCTTGTATGATGCTGCGAAAAGAGGTGTTTTTCGCGCTTAATGGATTTACGCAAGAACGTTATCCCGTCTATTTTGCCGATGTTGATCTGGGAATAAGGCTGCAAAAGCAGGGCTATTTAAACGTCTGGACGCCCTGTTCGCGCGTTCAACATATGGGCGGAGCGACACGCCTTCTGGCCGATAAGTACCAGGTTCCTGAACGACCGATGCTGGAACACTACGCACAGTTGCGTAACGAGTGGAAGGCAGAGCTGCTCATAGATCCTTCTTATCATCCGCTTATGCAAAAATCCGGCGCGCTTTTCACCCTGAGTGAAAACAGTGCGCGTCTGCATACCCCTTTGCCGGGACGTCCTTTACCCGTTGTGCTGGCGCATCATGTCGACTGGAATGGCTGCGGGCATCACCGGGTTATGCAGCCGTTTAAAGCCATGGAGCGTCACCATATGCTGGAGGGGGGGATGATGAACAGCATTCCCTCCGTCATGGAAGCCGCGCAACTTCAGCCAGATGTGATTTTACTTGAGTCACTCACCGGGAGCCGCTTCCCGAATATTATTCAGCAGCTGCGTGAGGTCTGTAATGCCAAAGTTATCATCGAGTACGATGATTTCTTACTTAACGTACCGTTAAAAAATGGTAATCGCGATAATTACCCGCAGCACATGGTGAAGAGCTTTCGGAAAATACTCGAAAGTGCAGACAGAATTGTTGTCTCAACGGCGCCGCTTGCTGAAGCCTACAGCCGTTTCCATCATGATATCCGGATTGCGCAAAACCGCCTTGCACCCGACCAGTGGGAACATTTGCTGAGTCAGCGGGGGGTGGGTAAAAAAATACGCGTTGGTTGGGCGGGGGGAAGCACCCATGCAGGGGATCTGCAAATCCTGCTACCTCTGATCAAGGCGCTGGAGAATGACGTTGAATGGGTCTTTATGGGAATGAAGCCGCGTAATGTCCACTGTGAGTTCCACCCTGGCGTTCCTTTCGAGATGTACCCTGAAAAGCTGGCCAGCCTGAATCTCGATCTGGCACTGGTTCCTCTGGAAATCAATCAGTTCAATGAATGCAAGAGTAATTTACGGCTGCTGGAAATTGGTACCTGTGGAGTACCGATCGTTGCCACGGATATTGCTCCGTACCGTTGCGGGCTACCGGTCACCCTGGTTGAAAACCGCTATAAAGACTGGATGAAAGCCATTCAGCCGTACCTCAATGACGCGGATTACCGTATCCGCCAGGGGGATGAACTACGGAGTGCCGTACAGCGCAACTGGTATCTGCGCGAAAATGGACTTAATGACTGGCAACAAGGTTGGTTGGCACAATGACTATGCATATAGATCTTCATTCTCCCTACCTGATTGCCGCACCGGACTACCGTGAGTCGTCGTTGGGTATTCAGGTGCTTCACCGCTTGTGCCATATGATCAATGAGCGTGGTGGTCGCGCCTGGATGGTTGGTTGTACCGTCAACCCCGAATGGAATGCGCCAGCGCTTACGCAAGAAGCCTATGAGCAGGTCATCTCCAGCGGCAGGTCCTGGATTGCTGTTTACCCGGAGGTAACGACGGGAAATCCTTTTTCTGCGCCGGTAACCGTCCGCTACATGTTAAACAGGGAAGGGGTCATCATGCAAAACGCCATTGAGGCCGGAGCTGACGATCTCTTTTTCTGGTACCGCCCTGAGTTTGCAGACAAAGAACCCGATCCGAATATTCTGGGGATTGAATGTTATGACCTCTCACTCTTTCAGGATGACCAGCCGGTTAAAGATAAAGACTTTCTCTACCTGAACAGGATCCCCGAATCCGCGATTGATTTATCGGGGTTGCCAGAAAACATCACTATTTTGTCGATGCGCAATCCTTTGTCATTACGCGAGCTGGCGATGCTTTTGAAACGCGGGCGGGTGCTTTATACCTATGAGTCATCAGGAACCTGCCTGCTAGCCATGCTATGTGGCTGCCCGGTCGTTTCGTTGTCGGTTCCGGGATATGAACATTATGCGTTGAACGAGCAGTCGTTACAGGATATTGGTGGTGCCGGTTTCGGTTACTCTGATTCACCGGAAGCACTGGACCACATTCGTGCAGGACTACCGATTGTTCGCGACGTTGTTCTGGCCAAAAGGCGACTTCTGGAAACCCAGTTTGATCGCTTCCTGTCTCTAACCCAGGCGAAAGCGCAGCAGCAGGATGACGTAAAGGAGCGCAACTCATTCGGCCACTGGATTTCTCACCGCACTTTGCCGACGACGGTCACGGCAGAAACCCGTCTGCTGCACGTTATCCTGTGCCTGAATGCGCAGGTGAGCGCTATCGACGCATCCGTCGCCTCACTTACCCGTCAGGGCATTGATTCACGGACGATTCTTCTTGTTGCGCCAGAACCAGGGTATCGCGCGACGGCCATGGATATTCGCATGGTTTCGGTAGATAGCTGGGTTAGTGCTGTCAGGCAGCTGGCGGAAAAAGAGGCCTTCGACTGGCTGCACTGCATCGATGCGGGTGTTGAATATACTGCGGAAAGCATTGGGTTAATGCGTAATATGCTCTCGCAGGCCGGGGAATGTCAGGCCATTTATACGGATGAGGCGGTACGCGCCAGTGGTGGTGAAATCACTCCGATACGTAAACCGGATTTTAATCTCGATCTTTTCCTCGCTTCGCCTCACCGTTATTTACGACGCGTCTGGTTCCGGCGCGAGAGCTGGCTTGCCGCAGGTAAATTTCACCCTGAATTCAGCCAGGCGTTCGAATTTGACGCGTTGATCGATTACCTGCTGCAATGGGGTACGGGCTGTATCGGGCATATTACGGATATTATTACCCTGGTGCCTGCCTCCGTTTTTGACTTCCCGTCTGCGCTTGAAGAAGCAAAGATTCTCGAGCGTTATCTGCAGCATCGTGGATTTTCTCAGGCCAGCGCCGTACAGCAAAAAAATCTGACGTGGCGTATTAGCTACCCACAGCCAGAACGTGAAAAAGTCAGCATTCTGCTTGATGCGGGTGATGAACCAGCGCGACTGATCCGCTGCGTTGAGAGTCTGATGAAGAATACCGAGTGGCAGAACAAAGAGATTCTGCTGGCGGTGGCTGAAAACGCCAATGCAGAGATGATTGATCTCATCAAGCAGATGCAGGAGGTGATGCCATTAACGGCGATCGTCTGTGGCGCTGAGCAAAACTACGCAAGTCGCATGAACTGCCTGGCGCAAAATGTGACTGGTGATTTTATTTTACTTCTGGATCTCCATACGCTTTTTGTCCTGAAAAACTGGCTGACGACATTGCTGAGCCATGTGATTCGCCCTGAAGTAGGAAGCGCAGGGCCAAAATTTATCACCACTGACCAACGGTTGCTGAGTGCGGGTATGATCGCTGGGGGTGAGGGTTGGGTCGGACATGTAGGTCAAGGGGAACACTGGCAAACAGAAGGCGAGCTGTCACGCTACCAGTGCGAACAAAACTATTCCATTCTGAGCAGTAACTGCCTGCTGGTCAAGCGTGAAGCATGGCAGCGCGTCGGCGGGTTGTCGGCTGAATTCGACGACCCGCATGTGATTGATATTATTCTGCCTCTGAAGCTAAAGCGTGCTGGTTATCTTGCCGTCTGGACGCCGTTCAGCGTTGTGGTATCGGACAATACACGGCTTCTCGAAAAGGTGTGCGTCAGCGAGAATTCTCAACGTCAGACATTACTCGCCGAGATGCCAGAGGTTTTCACTGACGATCCGGCCTATAACCGCTATCTCAGTCTACAACGTCCGTTGTTCCGCCATGGGCCTCTTACGACCAACGGGCCTGAAGATCTCTCCTTGACGCGCGCAATGGTTCTGTTGCTTAAAAATGGTGAGGACTGCGAATACTCGAAACGTATTGCCGACCTGCTGCAGAATCTGTCGACAGATAACGCGATCTGCCTGATACGTGATTCTTCCGATCTGTCAGTGCCAGAAATATTGCGTCTCGTACCGAATATTGTGGTGCTTAGCCATGCCCCGGATAAGTCGCTATCTGCACGTCTTACGGCGGTGAGTCGGATTATCCCTTTGCGAATTTATGCGCTGGCGGATTCAGCCGGTTCAGGCAATAACGGTCAGGAGCAGGTAAGTGTGGTGACGCAGTGGCTAACCTGGTCTGCAGAGCGTGAAGCTCAGCTAAGCAAACGAAAAAGGCCGGTGTCGCGTCTGCCGGTGTTGCTGGGGCGTGAATGGGTGTCGCAGGCGAGGCCGACTTCGTCCGAACGCAGACGCGTATTGTGTATACCGGAAGCGTTATCCGTAAAAGAGCGAGAATTCATTAGCCGGGTTATCGCCGCCACGCACGCCAGGGTGGACTGGATAATTTTGGGGGCATGGCCCGCGGCGTGGCTGCCTATGGTCGCAGAAACGGTTCGCTGGCACGGGGAATGGATGTCACCTGAGCAGCTGCATCAGCTGCGAGCCGACATAGCCATTATTTTCAGGCTGAACAGCGACCACAACCGTTTTAAAGATGACTATCAGGCGGTTCAGCTCGCAGCCTGTGGGATAGCAATTGTCTCTAGCGATGTTCCTTCATTGCACAACGATCTCCCTTTCCGGCGCCTTAAAGCTGACCCACAGGTCTGGCAGAACGAAATCGTTAATGCCGACAGCTACGCGGTTAGTCAGCAGGAGATTGACGCCTTCATTTACGATCGGGAGTCCATCCCAGAGGTTATCCGCAGGTTATTTATGTAACGCAGGGCACTTTCGAGGCGTTTTTTACCCGGAAAGCTGGGCCGTTTAGGTAATTGAGTCCTGAAAGGGGTCTTGTTTTACCGATAGCAACGGTGTCCTCATCGCTATGATGGGGCACCACCCCTTAGTCCACAGGTTCTCATATGAGTGATAACGTCTATGTTACCAGCCCGCTTTTGCCTCCCCTCGAGGAGTTTCTTCCTTATCTGGAAAAAATTTGGCAAAACCGGATCCTGACAAACGGCGGCGAGTTTCACCAACAGCTTGAACAGGATCTGGCGCGTTATCTTGGCGTAAAGTACGTGAGTTTATTCTCGAATGGTACGCTTGCCCTGCTGACGGCTATGCAGACGCTGCGGATCCGTGGCGAGGTGATCACCACCCCGTATTCCTTTGTTGCAACCTCTCATAGTTTGCTTTGGAATGGACTCACTCCGGTCTTTGCGGATATTGATCCCGATACGTTTAATATTGACCCTGAGAAAATTGAATCGCTCATCACGCCGCAAACGTCAGCAATATTACCGGTGCATTGTTACGGTATTCCTTGTGATACCGTACGTATTCAACAGATCGCCGATACATATGGACTAAAGGTTATTTACGACGCTGCCCATTGTTTTGGAGTAAAAGAGAATAATACCAGTGTCCTGAACCACGGCGATCTTTCGGTCGTGAGTTTCCATGCCACCAAAGTATTTAATACCTTTGAAGGTGGTGCGATTATTTGTCATGACATTAAAACCAAACAGCGAATTGACTATCTGAAAAATTTTGGTTTTGCTGATGAGGTCACCATCATGGCCCCAGGTATTAATGGCAAAATGAATGAAGTCCAGGCGGCAATGGGGTTGCTTCAGTTGCAGCATATTGACGCGGCTCTGGCGGAACGCAAAGCGATTTATGAGCGGTATGTAAAGCTGCTGGATGAATGGCTGCCGGAACTTCGCTATATAACACCATCTTGCTCGATTGAATGGAATTTCGCCTATTTCCCCGTTCTCTTTGAGGGTAACATTCTAAGCGCGCGCGATGAAGTTTACAGTGCCTTACGGCAGCAGGGGATTTTTGCACGACGCTATTTCTATCCTCTAATTAGTGAGTTTCAGATGTACCGTCAATTTGCAACAGCTGATGCCCAACATCTTCCTGTCGCGTGGTCGATTTCTCGGGGTATTCTCTGCCTACCTATTTATCCTGGCCTGACGTATGAAAATCAGATCCGGATCGTGGAAATTATTAGTAAGACATTTTCTCCGCATAAAAATGCACAGTGCGTCGCAACTAGTGAGTTATAAATAAGGATTATCAGTTGTGAAAATTGCAGTAATGCAACCTTACTTTCTACCCTATATTGGTTATTTTCAACTGATGTCTGCGGTTGACCGCTTTGTTCTATTTGACAACGTGCAGTACGTCAGGCAGGGCTGGATCAATCGCAATCGTATTTTGCAACATAATCAACCCGGCATTGTTACTCTTCCATTAGCGAAGGATTCTCGCTTTCTTGCAATCAACAGTCGTCACTTGTCAGATAATTTTATTCGTGAGGATGTGCTCAATCAATTTCTTGATGCCTATCGTCACGCACCTTACTTTCATACGGTATTTCCGCTTGTAGAAGAGATTGTTAATTGTTCTTGCGATAATTTGTCAGACTATCTTGGTAACTCATTGATGGTATTGCGTCAGGTATTATCTCTGGAGTGTGAAATTATGCTCTCGTCTGATATTGCCATTGATCATAAATTGCGTGCTCAGGACAAAATATTGTCCATTTGCTCGGTTCTGGAGGCTCATACATATATCAACCTTCCTGGTGGTCGCGCACTTTATGACAGCGAAAGCTTTCAGCAGCAAGGTGTCAACTTACAGTTTATCCAACCGAAGAATATTTGTTATCCACAGTTTGGTGCTGAGTTTGTCCCTTGGCTCTCAATTATCGATGTCATGATGTTTAATAGTAAAAATGAGGTAATCAACCTTTGCCGTCATGGCTGGACTGTGAGTGGTTAAGGAGCATGCGATGATATCACGCGTCAACACCGCCACTGCCATGCAGATTGCAGGGCATCTTCATCTTGGCGAATCCGATTTTGTCGAGCATCTCATGCGGCAGGTTAATATTGAACGTTATGCTGCTAAAATTAAAAAATATGGCTGTACCTTTGAAGCGTGGAGCGATAACCAGTTAATTGGCCTTGTTGCGGCATATCTGAATAAGGAAAAACGGACCGGATTTATTACTAATGTTTCTGTACTACCTGGTTGGCAATCTTGTGGCATCGGGGATGAGTTATTGCGCAATAGTATTCTTTATCTTGAAGAGGCGGGTGTTGAACAGATAGCCCTTGAAGTGCTTAGCATCAGAGAAAAGGCTATTAGATTGTATTCAAAACATGGATTTATCATCTCTTCTTCTGAACAGGATACGCTCATGATGGTGCGAAAAAGTAGAGTGTCCGGTCCGTCCTAATCCCGTTAATTTGGATCGGGGAAGGAGTAAGGCAGAAATAACCCCCCATTTCACCCACTATTCCCCCGATTAAAACCCCTGCAGAATCGGATAATCATGCCGATAACTCAACTAACGCAGGGCTGTTTATCGTGAATTCACTCTATACCGCTGAAGGTGTAATGGATAAACACTCGCTGTGGCAGCGTTATGTCCCGCTGGTGCGTCACGAAGCATTGCGCCTCCAGGTGCGCTTGCCGGCGAGCGTGGAACTTGACGATCTGCTACAGGCGGGCGGTATCGGGTTATTGAATGCAGTTGACCGATACGACGCTCTGCAAGGAACGGCATTTACGACTTACGCAGTTCAGCGTATTCGTGGTGCGATGCTGGACGAGCTGCGCAGCCGTGACTGGGTGCCGCGCAGCGTTCGCCGCAACGCGCGCGAAGTGGCGCATGCGATGGGGCAGCTGGAACAGGAACTGGGACGTAACGCAACGGAAACCGAAGTGGCGGAACGTCTTGGCATTGCTGTTGAAGAGTATCGTCAGATGTTGCTCGATACCAATAATAGCCAACTCTTCTCTTATGACGAGTGGCGCGAAGAGCATGGCGATAGCATCGAACTGGTGACGGATGAGCACCAGCAGGAAAACCCGTTACACCACTTAATGGAAGGGAATTTACGCCAGCGCGTGATGGAGGCTATTGAAGCTCTGCCTGAACGCGAACAGCTGGTATTAACCCTTTATTACCAGGAAGAGCTTAACCTCAAAGAGATTGGCGCTGTTCTGGAGGTGGGAGAGTCGCGGGTGAGCCAGCTGCACAGCCAGGCCATCAAACGCTTACGAACCAAGCTGGGTAAGTTATAGGTGATTGATTCACCTGAAAAATGCCGC
The DNA here is from genome assembly GCF_021892025.1 of Enterobacter cloacae complex sp. ECC445. Classification (NCBI taxonomy): domain Bacteria; kingdom Pseudomonadati; phylum Pseudomonadota; class Gammaproteobacteria; order Enterobacterales; family Enterobacteriaceae; genus Enterobacter; species Enterobacter cloacae complex sp. ECC445. The sequence continues at coordinate 46,473 of NZ_JAKLRZ010000001.1, forward strand.
ACAACGTATTGACAACCAGGAGTTATCATGACGGTGCAGCAATCTAAAAGACGGCCTTTAAGCCGCTACCTGAAAGACTTTAAACACAGCCAGACGCATTGCGCCCACTGTAACAAGTTACTCGATCGTATCACGCTGGTTCGCCGGGGCGAAATCGTTAATAAGATTGCGATTTCGCGTCTCGACACGTTAATGGACGAAGCAGCATGGCTCGAAGAGCAAAAAGAGTGGGTGGCGCTTTGCCGTTTCTGTGGCGATCTCCACTGCAAAGAGCAAAGCGACTTCTTCGACATTATCGGCTTCAAGCAGTTCCTGTTTGAGCAAACGGAGATGAGCCACGGCACCGTTCGCGAGTATGTGGTTCGCCTGCGCCGCCTCGGGCAACATCTGACCGTCAACAATATTTCTCGCGATCTGCTGAAGACCGGCTATCTGGACGAAAATCTGGAGCCGTGGCTGCCTGCGACCAGCACCAACAACTACCGAATTGCGCTGCGCAAGTATGCGCAATACAAGGTACAAATGCCGGGTGCGATAAAGCAGAAAGCCCACGTGGGAACAACTTCTGATATATATTAAAAAAGAATAAGATGTAGCGCAGTCGCCTTTGACGTTGCAGGCGATTTCTCTACACTACGTAAAAATTCCACTATATCGGGGTATTTATGAAATTTGCACTTCTGGGTCGTCAGGCGCTGATGGGCGTTATGGCCGTTGCGCTGGTTGCGGGCATGAGCGTGAAAACGTTCGCCGCAGAAAACCTGCTGAATAAAGTGAAAGAGCGCGGTACGCTGCTGGTTGGGCTGGAAGGAACCTATCCTCCGTTCAGCTTCCAGGGCGATGACGGTAAGCTGACCGGTTTTGAAGTGGAGTTTGCCGAAGAGCTGGCGAAGCACCTCGGCGTGAAAGCGTCCCTGAAGCCGACCAAATGGGACGGTATGCTGGCGTCGCTGGATTCCAAACGTATTGACGTGGTGATTAACCAGGTGACCATCTCCGACGAGCGTAAGAAGAAATATGACTTCTCTACGCCGTACACCGTGTCCGGTATTCAGGCGCTGGTGAAAAAAGGCAACGAAGGCACCATCAAAGCGGCTGCGGACCTGAAAGGGAAGAAAGTCGGCGTGGGTCTGGGTACTAACTACGAAGAGTGGCTGCGCCAGAACGTGCAGGGCGTGGACATCCGCACCTATGATGATGACCCGACGAAATACCAGGATCTGCGCGTGGGCCGTATCGACGCCATTCTGGTTGACCGCCTAGCGGCGCTGGATCTGGTGAAGAAAACCAACAACACCCTCGCGGTGGCGGGTGATGCGTTCTCCCGTCAGGAATCGGGCGTGGCCGTTCGTAAAGGCAACGAAGACCTGGTCAAAGCGATTGACTCCGCGATTGCTGACATGCAAAAAGACGGCAGCCTGAAGGCGCTCTCCGAGAAGTGGTTCGGGGCAGACGTCACCAAATAAGTCTTTGACGTGAAAAAAGGCGCTTTTAAAAGCGCCTTTTTTATTTCTTACGCGTCTGCGTGCATAATGAAAAATATCACATTTTGTCAGAGTTACCGGAGAACCCATGTCACTACAGAATTTAACGCGCTTTCCCCGCCTGGAGTTTATCGGGGCGCCTACGCCGCTGGAGTACCTGCCGCGATTTTCTGATTATTTAGGGCGCGATATTTTTATTAAGCGTGATGACGTGACGCCGATGGCAATGGGGGGCAACAAGCTGCGCAAGCTGGAGTTTCTGGCGGCTGACGCACTGCGCGAGGGGGCGGATACGCTCATTACCGCCGGGGCTATCCAGTCCAACCACGTTCGTCAGACGGCGGCCGTGGCGGCGAAGCTCGGGCTCCACTGCGTGGCACTGCTGGAAAACCCGATCGGCACGCGGGCAGAAAACTATCTCACCAACGGTAACCGACTCCTGCTGGATCTGTTTAACGTGCAGGTCGAAATGGTGGATGCGTTGACCGACCCGACGGCCCAGCTTGATGAGCTGGCGACGCGTCTGGAAGCGCAGGGTTTCCGTCCGTACGTTATCCCCGTCGGCGGTTCTAACGCGCTGGGCGCGCTGGGGTACGTGGAAAGCGCGCTGGAAATCGCGCAGCAGTGCGAGGGGGCGGTGAGCCTCTCCTCCGTCGTGGTCGCGTCCGGCAGTGCGGGCACGCATGCCGGGCTGGCGGTGGGGCTGGAGCAACTGCTGCCGGACGTCGAGCTGATTGGCGTGACGGTATCCCGCAGCGTCGCGGATCAAAAGCCAAAGGTGGTCACTTTACAGCAGGCGGTCGCAGAGCAGCTGGCGCTGAAGGCAAAGGCCGATATCCTGCTTTGGGATGACTATTTTGCGCCGGGCTACGGCACGCCGAACGAAGAGGGTATGGAAGCGGTTAAGCTGCTGGCGCGCCTCGAAGGCATCCTGCTCGATCCGGTCTATACCGGCAAAGCAATGGCCGGACTGATTGACGGCATTGCGCAGAAACGCTTTAAGGATGAAGGGCCGATCTTATTTGTCCATACCGGCGGAGCGCCTGCGCTGTTTGCCTACCATCCTCATGTCTAAAAATCAGGTCGAAAAATAATAATGCAAGAAAGTATTCAACTGGTTATTGATTCTCTGCCGTATCTGCTGAAAGGTGCGGTATTTACGTTACAGCTCAGTATCGGCGGGATGTTCTTCGGGCTGGTATTGGGATTTGTGCTGGCATTAATGCGCATGTCGCCCATCCTGCCGGTACGCTGGCTGGCGCGCTTCTATATCTCCGTGTTTCGCGGCACGCCGCTTATCGCCCAGCTCTTTATGATCTACTACGGCTTACCGCAGTTTGGTATCGAGCTGGATCCGATCCCCGCAGCGATGATTGGCCTGTCGCTCAATACCGCAGCGTACACCTCTGAAACGCTGCGAGCGGCCATCTCCTCCATCGACAAAGGGCAGTGGGAAGCGGCGGCCAGTATCGGGATGACGCCGTGGCAGACGCTGCGTCGCGCCATTCTGCCGCAGGCGGCGCGCGTAGCGCTTCCACCGCTGAGCAACAGCTTCATTAGCCTGGTGAAAGATACCTCCCTGGCGGCAACGATCCAGGTACCGGAGCTGTTCCGTCAGGCGCAGCTGATTACGTCACGCACGCTTGAGGTCTTTACCATGTATCTGGCCGCCTCGCTGATTTACTGGGTGATGGCGACGGTGCTGTCTGCCCTGCAAAACTACTTCGAAAACCAGCTTAACCGCCAGGAGCGTGATCCAAAATGAGTGCTATCGACGTCAAAAACCTGGTGAAAAAATTCCACGGTCAAACGGTGCTCCACGGGATCGACCTGGAGGTGGAGCAGGGTGAAGTGGTGGCGATTATCGGGCCGAGCGGTTCGGGAAAGACGACGCTGCTGCGCAGCATTAACCTGCTTGAACAGCCGGAAGGCGGCACCATTCGGGTCGGGGAGATAACGATTGATACCGGGAAGTCTATCAGCCAGCAGAAAGGATTGATTCGCCGCCTGCGCCAGCACGTCGGCTTCGTTTTCCAGAACTTCAACCTCTTCCCGCACCGCACGGTGCTGGAGAACATTATCGAAGGGCCGGTGATTGTAAAAGGTGAATCGAAAGAGGACGCAACGGCGCGCGCGCGCGAGCTGCTCGCTAAGGTCGGGCTGGCGGGGAAAGAGACCAGCTATCCGCGTCGTCTGTCGGGAGGGCAACAGCAGCGCGTGGCGATAGCGCGCGCGCTGGCGATGCGCCCGGACGTGATTCTTTTTGATGAACCGACCTCTGCGCTCGATCCGGAACTGGTAGGCGAAGTGCTGAACACCATTCGCCAGCTGGCGCAGGAAAAACGGACGATGGTGATCGTGACGCACGAGATGAGCTTTGCACGCGACGTTGCTGACAGAGCCATCTTCATGGATCAGGGACGGATTGTGGAGCAGGGGCCAGCGAAAAGCCTGTTTGCTAACCCACAGCAGCCGCGAACCCGTCAGTTCCTTGAAAAATTCCTCATGCAGTAGCATTTTTGCGCTAATTTGCTCCAGAAATTTAGCCTGGAGCAAATTATTCTCTCGCTGTGCGCTATCCTTTGTTTTTTTATTCCATCCCGCTCGGATAAACCTTATCGAGAGTAAAGTTAATCGTGCAATTGCCGATATTTTGTCGTTTGAAAAAAGTTTTATGTGTTAGGTTATATTCACCATAATAATGATTATCTTTTCAGAGGCTTCATTTAGTAAGTATGAGGGATTCAGACTTTTTCACCTGGCGACGGGATTGCTTCCTCCGGTTTCAGGAATTGACCTGTGCCGACGAGGTATATCAGGAACTAGAGCGACAAACGCAGGCGCTTGAGTTCGATTATTACGCGCTCTGCGTGCGTCATCCCGTGCCATTTACGCGGCCAAAGATATCGCTGCAAACCACGTATCCAAAGCCGTGGATGGCGCAATATCAGTCCGCGAACTATTTCGCGATTGATCCGGTTTTAAAACCGGAGAATTTCATGCAGGGTCATTTACCCTGGACCGACGCATTATTCGCTGACGCGCAGGAATTATGGCATGGCGCGCAGGACCACGGTTTACGCGCAGGAATAACGCAGTGCCTGATGTTGCCTAATCACGCGCTCGGCTTCCTGTCAGTTTCACGTACTAGCGTACTGGAAGGGCCGTATACCCATGAGGAAATTGAACTGCGTCTGCAAATGCTGGTGCAAATGGCCTTAACTTCGCTGATGCGTTTTGAAGACGGGATGGTCATGCCACCCGAAATGAAATTCAGCAAACGTGAACGTGAAATTCTGAAATGGACTGCGGAAGGAAAGACGTCTGCGGAAATAGCGATCATCCTCTCCATCTCGGAGAATACCGTTAACTTCCATCAGAAGAATATGCAGAAGAAATTTAATGCACCCAACAAGACCCAGATCGCGTGCTACGCGGCGGCAACGGGGCTGATCTGACGGGAGAAGACGTTCTGCGTGACAGACGAGCGAACGGCTGAATGCGCTGCATTCAGCCGTTTTTTGTTACTGGCGGTAGGCTTGTTTGATTTGCTTAACGGTGTTAGCAAATACCGCAGATTCAGCCTGGTCTTCCATCTCCGCGATTTGTTTTTCCATTTTAATGATCACACGACCGGCATCCGCCTGGCCCATCGCCTGCAGCATCAACGTTAGCAGCGCTTTCAGGCAGTTTACTTCCTGTGCCAGTTCCTGGTTATTCTCCGCAGTGGCAAATTCAGGTGTGCTCATTTATTTTCCTCATTATTAAACGGCGCTAAAGCGCGACGACGAAAGTCAAGGCGGCGGAGTATACCACAAGCTAAAGCAAAAAATGCAGCGGTTGTTTTTCGTACTTTTACGCAGATGTTTAATTGCGTAAACAGGACGTACCGGTAAACTGAACCGAAGTTAAAGGCTATTAATTGTTTATACCCGGTTTGCTTGTCGTTAATTATTGTTACAAAAATTTGAGGAGTGTTCTTTTTGCAGGGAAACGCTGCACGTTTTTTGTAACTTTTTGAATACAGATGCTTAAAAAAAGCCGCAAAAGCCCTGTATCCACGGGCTCTCTTTCCACGGACTGTACAGCCTAATTTCCAAAAACGAGAGCAAAATCGAATAGCCGGTTTTTTTAACGTTTTAATCTTGTGAGGAAAACCGTTAATATAAACCAAATTATCACTCAGTAGCGTTATCCCTATTCTGGAGACATTTCCTTTGATCAACGTCCTTCTTGTTGATGACCACGAACTGGTGCGCGCAGGGATACGACGCATTCTTGAAGATATTAAAGGTATTAAAGTTGCCGGTGAGGCGTGCTGTGGCGAAGACGCGGTAAAATGGTGCCGCACTAACTCGGCCGATGTGGTACTGATGGATATGAACATGCCCGGTATCGGTGGTCTTGAAGCAACCCGCAAAATCGCCCGTACCTTTGTTGATACGAAAGTCATCATGCTGACCGTGCATACCGAAAACCCGCTGCCCGCGAAAGTGATGCAGGCGGGTGCAGCGGGTTACCTGAGTAAAGGCGCTGCGCCGCAGGAAGTCGTCAATGCTATCCGCTCCGTGTTTGCCGGGCAGCGTTACATTGCTTCCGACATTGCCCAACAGATGGCGCTAAGCCAGATTGAACCCGAGAAAACCGAATCACCGTTTGCGAGTTTGTCTGAGCGTGAATTGCAGATTATGCTGATGATCACCAAAGGCCAGAAGGTGAATGAGATCTCGGAACAGCTGAATCTCAGCCCTAAAACGGTGAACAGCTATCGTTACCGGATGTTCAGTAAACTGAACATCCATGGTGATGTTGAACTGACGCATCTGGCCATCCGGCATGGTTTGTGTAATGCGGAGACGTTGTTAAGTCAGTGAGTGATGTGTTCGATTCAAAGGCATTTCTGAAAACCGTAACCAGCCAGCCTGGCGTCTATCGCATGTATGACGCTGGCGGTACGGTTATCTATGTGGGGAAGGCCAAAGACCTTAAAAAACGCCTTTCCAGCTATTTTCGCAGTAACCTGGCCTCCCGTAAGACCGAAGCGCTGGTTTCCCTCATTCAGAATATTGATGTCACCGTCACGCACACGGAGACGGAAGCCCTGCTGCTTGAGCACAACTACATTAAGCTCTACCAGCCGCGCTATAACGTCCTGCTGCGTGATGATAAATCCTACCCGTTTATTTTTCTGAGCGGCGACACCCATCCGCGCCTCGCCATGCACCGCGGTGCTAAACACGCGAAGGGCGAATATTTCGGCCCGTTCCCAAACGGCTATGCCGTGCGTGAAACGCTGGCGCTGCTGCAAAAAATCTTCCCGATCCGCCAGTGCGAAAACAGCGTTTACCGTAACCGCTCGCGCCCGTGCCTGCAGTACCAGATTGGACGCTGCCTGGGCCCCTGCGTAGCCGGCCTGGTGAGTGAAGAAGAGTATGCCCAGCAGGTGGATTATGTGCGCCTGTTCTTAGCCGGAAAAGACGATCAGGTCTTAACGCAGCTGATCGCGCGGATGGAAAAAGCCAGCGCCGCGCTCGAGTTCGAAGAAGCTGCGCGTATCCGCGACCAAATTCAGGCGGTGCGCAGAGTCACTGAGAAACAGTTTGTCTCCAATACCGGTGACGATCTCGACGTCATTGGCGTCGCCTTTGACGCCGGGATGGCCTGCGTGCACGTGCTGTTTATACGCCAGGGCAAAGTGCTCGGCAGCCGCAGCTATTTCCCGAAAGTGCCGGGGGGAACCGAACTGGGTGAAGTGGTGGAAACCTTTGTCGGGCAGTTCTATCTGCAGGGGAGCCAGATGCGCACGCTGCCTTCTGAGATCCTGCTTGATTTTAATCTTGACGATAAAACCCTGCTCGCCGATTCCCTCTCTGAACTGGCGGGCCGTCGGGTTAATGTACAGACCAAACCGCGCGGCGATCGCGCGCGCTATCTGAAGCTGGCGCGAACCAACGCGGCGACGGCACTCACCACTAAGCTGTCGCAGCAGTCGACGGTACACCAGCGCTTAACGGCTCTGGCGACGCTGCTGAAGCTGCCGGAAGTGAAGCGGATGGAGTGTTTCGACATCAGTCATACGATGGGGGAACAGACGGTGGCGTCCTGCGTGGTGTTTGATGCCAACGGCCCACTGCGCGCCGAGTATCGCCGATATAACATCACCGGAATCACGCCGGGCGATGATTATGCGGCCATGAATCAGGTGCTGCGTCGCCGCTATGGTAAAGCCATCGAAGAGAGCAAAATCCCGGATGTGATCCTGATTGACGGTGGGAAAGGGCAGCTCGGCCAGGCGAAAGCGGTATTTGAATCGCTTGACGTCAGCTGGGATAAAAACCATCCGCTGCTGCTGGGGGTGGCAAAAGGAGCAGATCGTAAGGCTGGCCTGGAGACGCTGTTCTTCGAGCCGGAAGGTGAGGGCTTCAGCCTGCCGCCGGACTCTCCGGCGCTGCACGTTATCCAGCATATTCGCGATGAGTCCCACGATCACGCCATCAGCGGCCACCGCAAAAAACGGGCGAAGGTGAAAAACACCAGCGCCCTGGAGACGATCGAAGGCGTTGGGCCAAAACGTCGCCAGATGCTGCTGAAGTATATGGGCGGATTGCAAGGATTACTCAGCGCCAGCATGGAGGAAATTGCAAAAGTGCCGGGTATTTCGCAAGGGCTGGCAGAAAAGATCTACTACTCGTTGAAACATTGAGGGCTCTGTAGCAACATAGAGCTAAATTTTACTGACAACAAATAGTTACCGTCACTATGCAATATAATATCCCTACGTTGCTCACTCTCTTTCGTGTCGTGCTTATACCGTTCTTTGTGCTGGCGTTTTACCTGCCGGTTGTCTGGGCACCTTTCGCCTGCGCACTGATCTTCCTTATTGCCGCGGTAACCGACTGGTTTGACGGCTATCTGGCCCGTCGCTGGAATCAAAGCACCCGTTTCGGCGCCTTCCTCGATCCGGTAGCGGATAAAGTGATGGTTGCTATCGCCATGGTGCTGGTGGCCGAGCACTATCATACCTGGTGGGTGACGCTGCCTGCGGCCACCATGATCGGCCGTGAGATCATTATTTCTGCTCTGCGCGAGTGGATGGCGGAACTGGGCAAACGCAGCAGCGTGGCGGTCTCGTGGATTGGTAAAGTCAAAACGACGGCGCAGATGGCGGCGCTGGTCTGGATGCTCTGGCGTCCGAACGCCTGGGTTGAGTGGGCGGGGATTGGCCTCCTGTGGGTGGCGGCAGTGCTGACGCTGTGGTCAATGCTGCAATATTTGAACGCCGCGCGTGGGGATTTGCTTGATCAGTGATCGTTTCGCCGTAATTTTCAGCAAACGATCCGGGGATGCAAAAAATAACGTTGACTCATAACGTCATATCAGTAGAATGCAACGCATCGAACGGCGGCACAGCAAGCCGGACGATAGTGAAATCAAGTGGTTAGACGTTTACTTGATGACATGCGGGAATAGCTCAGTTGGTAGAGCACGACCTTGCCAAGGTCGGGGTCGCGAGTTCGAGTCTCGTTTCCCGCTCCAGATTAAAGACATGCGCAACAGCGGGTGTCAGTTAGAAAAGTTTTACGGCGCGTTAGCAAAGCGGTTATGTAGCGGATTGCAAATCCGTCTAGTCCGGTTCGACTCCGGAACGCGCCTCCACTTTCTTCCCTGGCCGGATGGTGGAATCGGTAGACACAAGGGATTTAAAATCCCTCGGCGTTCGCGCTGTGTGGGTTCAAGTCCCACTCCGGCTACCATGGGAAACAAAGAATAATCAAAGCAATAAGCAGTGTCGTGAAACCACCGAAAGGTGGTTTTTTTGTGCCTTCAATTTGAGTTTTTTCGCCCCAAAAGCAGAGCGAGTTTTCGCTAACTTGCAACCATTCTTAAACAAACATTTCACTCGCCAGACACATGTTATCGCCGCTGATAAACTAGATGATATCCACCCTGAAGATCGGAAGGTTATTGTCGTGCAATATGAAGAACAGCAGCTTATCAACGGCCTTTTTGAACGTCTGAAACAGGCCGGACAACAAAACAGCCAGCGGGATGCAGATGCAGAGCGTCAGATCGCTGAATTTGTCAGACAGCAGCCTGCGGCCCCCTACTATATGGCGCAATCGATCTTGATTCAGGAAGCGGCGCTGAAACGTCTGCAGGCCCGGGCTCAGGAGCTTGAAAGCGAATTAGCCGCGGAAAAAAGCAAACCCTCTACGGGCGGCAGTTTCCTCGGCGGCCTGTTTGGTGGCGGGAAAAGCAACCCGCAGCCAAACAGCAGCTGGAATGCCCAGCCGCAACAGCCTCCGGCGCCGGATTACTCGCGGGCGCCAGCGCCGGCTCCTCGCGGCGGCGGTTTTATGGCTGGCGCGCTCCAGACCGCCGCTGGCGTGGCCGGTGGCATCGCGCTAGCCGAGATGCTGACCAATATGTTCCATCAGTCGCGGCCGGAAGAGATCGTGAATATCATCGAAGAACCGACAATGCCCGTCGGTGGTGAGCCATTTGTCGGTAATCAATACGGTGACGTAAATCATGTCTCCGACACCCGTTTTCTCAACCAGAACGATCCGCTCGGTAATAATAATGACGGCTGGCTGAGCGATGATGTTGATGACGATTACAGCAATGATGACGACAGTTTTATGTAACGACGTTAACGCTGGATATAGTAAGTGGTCTTGCGGTTAATGCCAGTCTCTAAGATGGCTGGCATTGTTCTTAAAAAGACTGAATAGTCACGGCAGGAGTGAAACCTTTATCAGTGATTACCCTGTAAGAGAGCCTCCGGCTTTTGCGCTGTGTGGGCACAAGTCTCACTCCTGCTACTATGGGAAAAGTAGAGTAAAAATAAATGATAAGCAGCGTCGTATAAACCATCGAAGGTGGTTTTTCATTACCTGCAATTTTCCTTTACGAAGATGCATTCTAAGAGGATTTCACGCGAGCGCCTATCCAATCAGTTTTTCTGTCCTCACACAACGGGTACTATTTTTACTTTCCGGCAATAAATTGCCGTTTGTCGCAAATTCTTATGGCCGGAAATTGCCTGTTTACCTTCAAGATCTGAAATGCCTTTTGCTTTCAGATCGTTGAAGGGGAAATCAATCGACAGGTCCTGAGCTGCGAGTTAAAACCATCACGAGTGTGTCTAAACAATCTGTCAGGGAGTAGTTCTGCATCTCTTGAAGGTTGCTCAATTACTGGTGGTGCGTTTATTGCTTCCGGGGAAAAAATTAAATATCAACAGTCCGACTCTCGCAGAGGGGCTAGAGGGCATACTCACAATTCCCGGGGGTTCAAATTCAATAAAGACTGTGTTGACTCATAGGCAATTGCTATCTGAGTCGACCGTTGCAATTGTTGCAAATCCTGCTTTGGGCGGTAATCACATAAATGCTGGAGAGCAGGGAGATAACAGAATGATTAAGAGAACATACGGTCCATTAGGATCTGAGCAGTATCGTTTAGAACTTTGACTGTGTAATTCAACGCCCACTCTACTATGAATGGGCGCTTCATAAATTCAAGTATATAAACTAGAGGCCATAAAGTTTTTTGTATTTATCAACCATAATGTCTAGAGAAAACTTTTCTAATGCGTTCTTCCTTGCCGCAACCCCATGATCTTTAATGAGTTGAGGAGATTCAATGTATTTAATCATTATGTTGCTCAACTCTTCAGCGCCTCCGTTATAAGTATAACCAGTTATCGATGACTCTATAACCTCAGGAACACCCTCAACAGCCTTACCTATAGATGGTATTTCAAAGTACGCAGCCTCTACAAAAACAAGGCCAAATGCTTCCCAATTAGATGGCTGGCAAAGGATATCGACACTATTATAAAAATCACTCTTGTCTCTTACCCATCCCTTGACATCAACGTAGTCTTTCATATCATTTGAATTTATAAATTGAACGCAATCCTTCATTAAAGGACCATCACCTGCTAACGTAAACTTAATTTTTCTGCTTCCACCATATTTTTGTTTTACTAACTTGGCAGCATTCAAAAATTCTAATGGGTTTTTTTGTTCATCTAACCTTGCCATAAAAGCTAGATTTATGAAGTCATGTTGATTTTTATTGAAATTGAACTTGTTAAAGTTAATTCCATTATGAATTACAGGTGTGTTAATAAAAGGGTAGAAACGCTTGTAAAATTTATTGACTGAAACGTTGTAATTTCCGAAAAAAGCTGAAAAATACTCGATAGCCCAATATATTACACGCAACGGGAATGGGACCTTTTTGTGGAAGGCAATACCATGGACAGTATGTATAACATTTTTTACACCCGCTAATTTAGCAGCTGTTCTTGCTACTATCGCAGGCTTTGTTGAGTTAGTGTGAACTATGTCAAATTTATGCTCTTTAAATATTTTATACAATTTTGAAAATGCATTTATATCAGATCTTCCTATATTTCTTTTCAGTTCTGGGACTGATATTATTGAAACGTTTGCATTTTCAAAAGACGTAATAAAATCTTTGCTACCATCGTGAAGTTCACCACAAACAACATATTTCTCTATGTTATCATTGTTTATATTACTTAGTATATCCAGTATTATCTGTTGCGCTCCAGCAAGTTCCGATGCTACAACGACATGTGCAATTTTAATTTTGCCTTCCGTCTTCATGATGCCTTTTCCTATATCGTACATTGGCAGAAAATGGTGGTTTGTAACATAGCTCATCCAGTTGTTCGAATATTAATTAATCAACTGCAACATGTGAAAGAGCGCCGTAACGTGCACTTACCACATTGTTGCGTACTACCACGCCACCAGAAGGTCAAACAGCAGAGAGAGAGAGTCGTTGTCAGCTTAAGCATATGAGTAGTTGGGTTGTTTCAGATTCGCAAGAGTTTAACATTTGTAAGTTTTTGAAGCGACCCTCTCTATAGGATTAGGATTCCGACCGTATGACGGCAGTACCCTCACTGTTATCTACAGTAGGCTCCACAGGGGTAAGGCGTGAGGCTAAATCCACAAACCATCTGGTTGTCATGGTTTTGTATCGCCATCACAGCAATTGCTGATTATCTCGGAAATACAACGTTGAATTTAACCTGCCTGGTTCCTGCCAAATTAGGATTTCTGTTAGCGGTTTTAGGTTGGCTAGACCGTTGGGCGAAGGTTAAGGCAGATCGCCATGCTTCTGCAGAGCATTTGATGTTAGATCGCCAACGAACACGGGCAGCGATTGAAAATCTCAGCCGTTCAGAGACCTATAACATCGTTCGGGCCGACGAGGTTGTTGCAGGGGGCTGCGTGTGATGGAGGAAACGGACATCCAATCGTGAATAACAGAGCGAAATCAAATTCTGCTGTTTTGGGACTAATATTGGCTAGTGCGTCTGTCTCTGTGATCTTTGGCCAGCACCTGGACAAGAAGGAAGGGAACCAAACGACGGCGAAGAAAGATGGTGTTGGAATCTGGATGTTTTGCCGTGGGGCCACAACGGTTGATGTTAGTCGGTGGTGTAGGGCATGAAGTTGACGCAAGCGAAATGCGATCGGGTCAACGCAATTGAACGCAATAAAACTCAGTGGTGCTGAGGAATAGATGGGTGAAAATCAATTTTCGCCGAATAGTTTTTTGTGCCTGAAACTTCGCCAGTCACACCCCGCCCAAATACGCCTTCCTCACCTCCTGATTCCCCAGCAGCTCCTCGCCGCTGCCGCTCAGGCGGATCTGCCCGTTCACCATCACGTAACCGCGATCGGAAAGCTTCAGCGCGTGATGCGCATTCTGCTCCACCAGAAAGATAGTCATGCCGTTGCGGGCCAGCTCGCGCAGCGTCTGGAAGATCTGCTTCACCACTATCGGCGCTAAGCCCAGACTCGGTTCATCCAGCAGGAGCAGCTTCGGACGGCTCATCAGCGCCCGGGCGATCGCCAGCATCTGCTGTTCTCCGCCGGACAGGGTCATGGCGCGCTGCCTGCGCCGCTCCTTGAGGCGAGGGAACAGGTCGAACATCGTTTGCATATCTTCGGTCGCAAACTGATTGCCAATCGGGATGGTCCCCATCAGCAGGTTCTCTTCAACGGTCATATCCGGGAAGATGCGTCTGCCTTCCGGGGCCTGCGCAATGCCGCCGGACGCGACGTAATGGGTGGACCGATGGCTGATGTCTTCACCACCGAAAAGGATCTGCCCGTTGCGAATCCGCGGCTGGCCAAAGATGGACATCAGCAACGTCGATTTACCCGCGCCGTTTGCGCCAATCAGCGCTACGGTTTCACCCTTATTGACCTCGAGGGAAACCTGCTTCAGCGCCTGAATCACGCCGTAAAACACATCCACCTCGCGAAATGCCAGCAGCGGTTCGTTCATAGTGTGACCTCGCTTTCATCCGTGCCCAGGTAGGCGGCAATGACCTTCTCATCATGCTGGATCTCTTCGGGTTTTCCTCTGGAAATCACATCGCCGTGGTCGAGCACGATAATGTCGTCCGAAATCTCCATCACCATCCCCATGTCATGCTCGATCAGTAACACCGTAATGTCATGATGGTCCCGCAGAAAACGAATGATGCCGCTCAACTTATGCGTTTCAACCGGGTTCAGCCCGGCGGCGGGTTCATCCAGACAGATCATTTCTGGCCCGGTGCACATTGCTCGCGCAATTTCCAGACGCCGCTGCTGGCCGTACGACATCTCGCCCGCCAGGCGATTGGCGCACTCCACCAGATCCACCACTTCCAGCCAGTAGAAGGCTCTGTCCAGGGCGTCGCTTTCCGCTCGCCGGTAGGATGGCGTATTCAGGATCCCGGAGAGCAGATTGCGGTTAACGCGCATATGCTGCGCGACCAGCAGGTTTTCCACCACCGACATCTCGCGAAAAAGACGGATATTTTGAAACGTGCGCGCCAGCCCGGCGCGGTTCACCAGATGCGTTCCACCAAACATTTTGTAGAACAGACGCTGCCCGAACTGCGCGGGGTTAATCCAGTCGCCCGGCTGAAATTTTTGCCCGAGGACCTGAATAACGTTGGTCGTTTTATGGCGGGTATTAAATAAAATATTGCCGCCGGAGGCTCTGTAGAAGCCCGTCAGGCAGTTAAACACGGTGGTTTTGCCCGCGCCGTTTGGCCCAATCAGGGCGGTAATAGATCCGCGCTGCACGTCCAGGTTGACGTCGTTTAGCGCCTTAATCCCCCCGAAGTGCATCATCAGATGCTCAACGCGTAATATCGTTCCGTTCATGGCGCGACGCCCTTACGCACGGCAAACCCGCTGCGGTTAATGCGGATCAAACCGCGTGGACGCCAGATCATCATCACCACCATCAGCATGCCAAACAGCAGGACGCGATATTCGGCAAAACTGCGCAGCAGTTCCGGCGTGACCGTCAGCACAAAGGCGGCCAGCACCACGCCCAGCGTCGAGCCCATACCGCCCAGCACCACAATGGCGAGGATCAGGGCCGATTCAAAGAAGGTAAAAGAGGTTGGATTCACGAACCCCTGATAGGTGGCGAAGAACACTCCCGCAATGCCCGCGGTCGAGGCGCCCAGCGTAAAGGCGGAAAGCTTAACCAGCACGTGGTTCAACCCCATCGAGCGGCAGGCAATTTCGTCTTCACGCAGGGCTTCCCACGCCCGGCCAATCGGCATTCGCGTCAGGCGGTGCTTGATGTAGAGCACCAGCATCACCACCAGGAACAGCACTGCGTAGATGAAGATAAACTTCATGTTCGGGTTGTAGGTCAGGTGGAAAAATTCGTGAAAAGGCACGCCGCCTTCTTTCGCCCGTCGCCCAAATTCCAGCCCGAAAAAGGTAGGGGGAGGGGCCGACACGCCGTTGGGGCCGCCGGTGAAGGTCAGCCAGTTGTTCAGTATCAGACGAATAATCTCCCCGAATCCGAGGGTGACGATGGCCAGGTAGTCGCCGTGCATGCGCAGCACCGGAAAGCCCAGCAGGGCGCCAGCTGCGGCGGCCATGATTGCCGCCAGCGGCAGCATGCTCCAGAAGCCTAAGCCGAGATACTGGTATCCCAGCGCCAGACCGTATGCCCCGATTGCATAGAACGCGACATACCCCAGGTCCAGCAGACCGGCCAGCCCCACGACGATATTTAGCCCCAGACCGAGAAGCACGTAGATCAGCCCGAGAATGGCGACGGTCAGCACATACTTAGTGGCGACAAACGGGAAGCAAATCGCAAGAGCAATCACCAGAGGAATAATCCAGCGCATGCGGCTTTTGTAATCCGCTGGCCGGACGTAGACGCCTGCGCTATCGGCTTCGAAGCGTGCCTGGAAACGGGCGCCCGCGGCGGTACCTAAAAAGGCGCTCAGCAGAAAACGCCCGAGCATGACGATGCCGACGATCCAGGCGAGGCGCCGTCCGGCGAAGGTAAAGCTGTATCCGTCCAGCACCACGCCCGCAATCGGGCCGAAGATAATCAGCGCAATCAGGCCGGAGAAGATGGCGTCCAGCATGCAGCGCTTCAGCGAAAAACCGTGTGATGTCATCATTCTCTCCCTCACACCTTGGCCACAGTCGGGCGCCCGAGCAGTCCCTGGGGGCGGAAAATCAGGATCATGACCAGCAGGCCGAACGAGAAGACGTCTTTATAGTCCGAGTTCACCATGCCCGAGAACTGGGCTTCCGCCACGCCCAGAATAAGGCCACCGAGCATGGCGCCGGGCAGGGAGCCGATGCCGCCGAGCACCGCCGCCGTAAAGGCTTTAATGCCGATCACAAACCCGACGTAGAAATCAAAGGTGCCATAGTTCATGGTGATGAGCACACCCGCCAGGCCGGCCATCGCCGCGCCGATGACAAAGACCAGCGAAATAATCCGGTCGGTGTTAATGCCCAGAATGGAGGCCATCTTACGATCCTGCTGGACCGCGCGGCACATTCGCCCCAGCCGGGTGCGGTTGATTATCCAGGTGAGCACCAGCATGCCGGCAAACGAGGCGACAAGGATAAACACTTTGGTATAGGTTATCTGCACGAACCCATCGCCCAGGTGCAGGCGCAGCACGCCGTCCAGCATGGTCGGCACCCCCTGCTGACGCGGACCCTGGCTCAGCTGGGCGTAGTTTTGCAGGATAAGCGACATCCCAATGGCGGAGATCAGCGGCGCCAGGCGCGTGGAGTTGCGCAGCGGCCTGTAGGCGATCCGCTCGATGGTCCAGCCGTACACTCCGGTAACCACAATGGTGAACGCCAGCGTCCCGAGGATCAGCAGCGGGAACGACTGCAGGCCGAAGAAAGAGAGCAGCGCCAGGCCGATGGCGCAGAGATAGGCGGAAATCATATACACTTCGCCGTGGGCGAAATTAATCATCCCGATAATGCCGTACACCATGGTGTAGCCGATGGCGATGAGGCCGTAGACGGAGCCCAGCGTTAAGCCGTTGATTAACTGTTGCAGGAAGAATGTACTCATTTTAGCGCGCTCGTTTTATAGGCTGCGCGGCCCGCGCAGCCTGATGTTTATTACGCGCCGACGGGCAGGCCCGCCGACGTTGAGCGTGACTCCGTCCCGTTACTGCACTTCCTTATATTTTCCTTTGTCGTCCCACTGGTACACCACGTAGTCAGACACCTTCAGGTCACCCTTGCTGTCCCAGGCTTTTTTGCCCATCACGGTGTCGACGGAATTGGCTTTCAGCCACTCGCTGGCCTTGGCTGAATCCTTGCCGCCGGTGGCCTTGAAGGCCGCAGCAATCGCCTGTACGGAGGCATAGGAGTAGAGGGTGTAGCCTTCCGGCTCGAATTTACCGGCGCGGAATTTCTCGATAACCGCTTTTCCGTCCGGGATCAGGCGCGGATCTTTACCGAAGGTCATGTAAATGCCGTTGGTGTATTGCGGACCGCCCGCGGCGGTCACCATCTCCTCGTTAACGATACAGTCGCCGGAGAAGAATTTGGCCTGAACGCCCTGTTCACGCATCTGGCGTACCAGCGGACCGGCTTCCGGATGACAGCCGCCGAAGAACACGACGTCCGGTTTTTGCGCGCCGATTTTCGTCACCAGCGCGTTAAAGTCTTTTTCACCGCGGGACAGGCCTTCATACATCACATCCTGAACCCCGCGCTTCGCCAGCGCCGCTTTGGTGGCGTCTGCCAGACCCTGACCGTAGGTGTCTTTATCGTGAATGATGACCACGCGTTTGGCTTTCAGCTTGTCGATGATGAAGTCGCTGGCAACCTGCCCCTGCTGGTCGTCGCGTCCGCACATGCGGAACATATCGCTCATGCCGCGTTCGGTGATCTGCGGGTTAGTTGATCCGGGGGTGATCGCAATGATGCCCGCGTCGCTATACACCTCGGAGGCGGGCATGGTGGAAGAGGAGCAGAAATGGCCGACCACGGCGTTAACTTTATCCTGGTCAACTAAACGGTTGGCGACGGCGACGGCCTGCTTAGGCTCGCAGGCGTCATCCCCCTGAACCAGCTTGATTTTCTCACCGTTAATGCCGCCAGCGGCATTGATGTCATCAGCAGCCTGCGTTGCGCCGTGCCAGTACTGATCGCCATAGGTGGCATTCGGGCCGGTGAACGGCCCGGCCACGCCAATCACGATATCTGCCCGGGCGGAAAACGCCGTCACCAGGCAACCGGCCAACACAAGAGAGAGCGGAGTTCTGATAAATTTCAGCGACATTATTATGTTCCTTAGCAAAGAGGTTTTTGCACCACGGCGTAAACCCTAACGCCCGACGGCGCAGCCAATCCGAAACACGAGCAAGAACAAAATGCACTAAACGAACGGCATCCTGCATGATACGGCGAGGTTTCCATGCGCAGCGTCGCGCGAAGAACAGCAAGCAAAAACGTTGCCAGAACGGTAACCCCTTGACGGGGTTATGACATGTTTGAGTATAGAGCGCCGCGCTATACCGCCCTGCGGCAGGAGAAGAAATTACAGCGGAGATCACATATCGTTAACAACAAAGCCCACAAGTTGTGCAAGACTCACGATTTGCACACTTTTGCAGCAATAAAGACCTAAACTTCAGCCCGGAGAGGCGTCAGATATGTGATAGGATCTTTTCCTTTTTTGCAGGAGTGTCAGCGATGACTGAAGGCCCATTGAATGAAAGCGAAATGGCGTGGCTTGAAGAGACGTTAATGTCTTACGGTCATGATGACGCGTCCGTGATTGACGTGTCCGAACTGGACGGCATGCTTACCGCAGTGCTTTCCGGTCCTGTTGTCGTTGAGCCAGATGCCTGGCTGGTGGCGGTGTGGGGTGGCGAGAAGTACATTCCGCGCTGGAAAAACGATCGCGAGATGAACCGTTTTATCGATCTCTGCTTTAAGCACATGAATGATATTGCCGAGCGCCTGAGCGAGTACCCGGATCAGTTTGAACCGATGTTCGGTTATAACGACGTTGACGGTGAGAGCTATACCGTGGTCGAAGAGTGGTGCTATGGCTATATGCGCGGCGTGGCGCTGACGGACTGGTCAACGTTGCCTGAAGCGCTGCAGGGCGATCTTGAGGTGATTGCGCTGCACGGGACGGAGGAGAACAGCGAAAAGCTGGATGAACTGTCCGAAGAAGAGTATATCGCCAGCATCGAGAGCATCCAGCCTGCGGCGCTGCGTCTCTATCAATACTGGGTTAATAATCCGCAGCAGCCGGAAGCGAAGAAGCCGATTGTGAACGGCACGAAGGTCGGGCGTAACGATCCGTGTCCTTGCGGCAGCGGGAAGAAGTTTAAGAGCTGCTGTTTGCACTGATAAAATAGGGGCTGATGACAGCCCCTTTTTTGTTAACCCACTTCCGGCAGCATTCCGGCTGCAATCAGCACCTGCACCAGAATAATCACGACGCCACAGGCAAACACAACGCACAGCAGCGGTTTTCCGCCCGCTACGCGGTATCCCTGCTGGGGGTGCTGCTGGCGGCTCTTCCATGCCAGCAGGGAAGGGAGGAGGAGGGCAAGGATCGACAGCGCCACACCCGCATAGCCCAGCGCCATTACAAACCCGCGTGGGTAAAACAGCGCAAAGGCCAGCGGCGGCAGGAAAGTGAGCGCGCCCGTCTGCAGGCGGCCAGCCGCGGTATTGCGACGCTGGAACAGGTCAGCCAGGTAATCAAACAGGCCAAGCGCCACGCCCAGGAACGAGGTCGCCAGCGCCAGGTCGGCAAACAGGTGCACCGCCAGCTCCACGTGCGGCGAGGTGACAACCTCGCGCAGTGCCAGCAGAAAACCGTTCAGGCCAGCGTGCTGCGCCATCAGCCCAATAAAGGTTGATGAATCTATGCTGCCCAGCGTCACCAGCTGCCAGAAAATATAGGCGATCAGCGGGATCGCGCTGCCGATAACAAAGACGCGGCGCAGCTTGCGAATATCGCCGTTCATATAGCTAACGATGCTCGGCACGCTGCCGTGGAAGCCAAACGAGGTGAAAATAACCGGGATTGCGGAAAGCGCCAGCCCTTGTTCCAGCGGCAGCGTCAGCAGGTTCACCTTGTGCACGTGCGGCGCCAGCAGGACCAGCATGATAATCAGGAAGAGGATTTTGGCGCTAAAGAGGAAACGATTGAACAGATCGACCAGCGATGTCCCCGCGCAGACCACGCCGCCGCCGATGAGCGCAAAGAAGATAGCCCCCGTCGCCGGGGTAATGTCAGATCCAAACCAGTCGTTGACGCTGGAGGCGATGAGCTCCCCGGCGCCGCTGATATAGGCGGCGGTCAGGGCGTACATCAGGAACATCATGCTGAAGCCGGTTATCCACTGGCCGTAGCGTCCGAGGTAGCGCGCCGCAAGGGAACCCAGACCGGTGTCGGCGGGCACGTGCTGGTAAACCTCAAGCAGCAGCAGGGCGGTGTAACACATCAGCGCCCAGAGCGTGCCCAGCAGCAGCAGGGTCGTCCCAAATCCTACGCCCGCGGCGGCCAGAGGCATGGCCAGCATTCCTGCGCCAATCGTCGTTCCGGCAACGATAAAAATACTTCCCAGGGTTCTGTTTTTCACGCTTTCCTCTACAACAATGCTTAACCGCGACAAAATCTGCGGCGCAGAGTAAGGGAAAAGCCGTAACTCGTCAAATCACCGTTACAAGTGGTGTAATGAAAAGTTTACGTGTCACGCTGTTAAAAAGCGGGGGGAGTTGATGAGGGGATATAGGTAAATAAACGCGGTGCCGGAATCCGGCACCGCATTAATATTAATTCTGCGTATCCAGAGTGGAAAGTTCTTTATCAATAAAGTAGAGGCCCTCGCCGGATTTACCCACCAGAGATAATTTATCCAGCACGGATTTAAACAGCTTCTCTTCTTCGTGCTGTTCTGCCACGTACCATTGCAGGAAATTAAAGGTTGGATAATCCTGGCTGGTCATTGCCGCATGAACCAGTTCGTTAATTTTCTGGGTGATCAGCTGCTCGTGCTCGTAGGTCGCGCGGAACAGCTCATCGAGAGAATTATACTCGGCAAAAGGCGAGGCAACGGTTTCAATGCGCGGCAGGCTGCCGGTGTCGGTCAGATAGTCAAACAGGCGCTGCATGTGGGTCATCTCTTCCTGCGCATGGCGACGCAGGAACGCGGCCGCACCCTCAAAGCTGTGGTAGCTGCACCAGGCGCTCATCTGCTGGTAGAGCAGGGATGAAAAAAGCTCAAGATTCATTTGCGCGTTGAGCTTGTCGATCATTTCGGTTTTCAGCATGGTGACGCTCCGGGTTATTATTTCTGGTTCACAATGAGCGACACTATAATTTGTTATTTAATTATTTGCAAAACGTAAAATTTTTATTTTATTAATTTAAAATACGAATGGGAATAAAACGCATTGGCGATTTTTATAAATTATTAATGAGAATTGTTTCTTTTCGTAATCAAATAAACTGCCAGCCCATGCCGGCAGAATGAATTAATACCACGGATTATTTGACTTAGGATTAACGGCGTAACCCATACATTTATACTGGATAGTTACGCTCTCGTTCAGGCACAGCGAGCCGCTCGTCAGGGTGCAGGTTTTAATGGGCTGGCCATAGGCTGAGGCAGTGGCATACCCCATGCTCTGACACGCTTTTGCCGCCGTGCCGTTATTCACATACTCATCGGAATGCGCATTTTGCAGCGCTGCCTGGCCGTAGTCGAGGCGGACGATGCCGTTCGGCGCATCGAGACTGCTGATTTCAGCCTGGCGGTTAATGCTGCACCCCGCGAGCAGCAGGAGTGTGCCGGCTACAATGACTCTTTTCATGGTTCGCTCTGAGTGGATGGAAATACGCTATCGTACCCGCAGATGCCCGCCGCAATGGCTGGAATAGCCGGACAATCTGCCCTCACTCTTTGCAACGGGTCACGCCCGTGAAAATTTGTGATGCATATCACAAAAGGATTGATTTTTGTGATGATGGTCATATTATAAGCACGTTGATTATAAAGTTGTATAACAAGTTAATGGAGCATCATCGTGAAACTGCGCAAGATCCTGAAAAGTATGTGGGCCAATTACTGCCGTACCTTCAAAGACGTGCCGCCGGGCGCCATGTTCTGATAAAAAACCTGCTTCGGCAGGTTTTTTTGTGCCTGCAGGCGATGAAGGGAAGATGTCAGGGGGCGTGTTTTGATACTATGGCGGCCTTTAAATAAGGAGAAAGCCCCATGTCACAAAACCTGAGCGCCGATCAGGAACTGGTCTCTGACGTTGTCGCCTGCCAGCTGGTTATCAAACAAATCCTTGACGTCCTGGACGTGATTGCGCCGGTTGAAGTGCGCGAGAAAATGTCTACGCAGCTGAAAAATATCGATTTCGCCAGCCATCCTGCTGCTGCCGATCCGGTTACGCTTCGTGCGATTCAGAAAGCCATCGCGCTGATTGAACTGCGATTCACGCCGCAGGGCGAGTCGCACTAAAGCAGGGAAAGGGGCGACGGCACGTGTCGCCCGTTGATGCGGTTAGAAGAACGTCTGTACCAGCAGGTAGCTTGCCGCACACGCGCAGCTTACCCCAATTATCCCAGGCAGAATAAAGCTGTGGTTGATGATAAATTTGCCGATGCGGGTCGTGCCTGAACGGTCAAAGCCGATGCAGGCCAAATCGCTGGGATAGGTTGGCAGGACAAAATAGCCGTAAGACGCCGGGAAAAAGGCGATCAGCATTTTCGGGTCGATGCCCAGCATGAGGCCCATAGGCGCAACGGCCGTTAGCGCAGCCGCCTGGCTGTTCACCAGTTTTGACACCAAAAACAGCACAATCGCATAGGTCCACGGATGGCTTTTCACCACGCCTTCCAGCGCCAGCTTTAACTCGTCGAGATGTGCCTGGAAAAAGGTGTCGCTCATCCACGCCACGCCGAACACCGAGAAGATCGCAACCATACCGGCCTTGAACACCGCGCCGTTAGAAATCGCGGACGCATTTACCTTACAGGCCATCAGCATCACGGCGCCCGCAATGAGCATCATCATCTGAATGACAAGGTTCATCGACAGCGCCGTCATTTTGCCTTTCAGCTCAAAGGCAGGGCGCAGTTCAGGAAATGCCCCCAGCAGAACGACCACGGCAATACCGGCAAAGAAAATCCACGTGGACCAGTAGGCCTGCTTAGGGAAACGCTGATTCATTAACGTCTCCGTTCCGCCGTAGATAAACTCGCGCTGCTTTGGATCTTTTAATTTTTCCTGAAACTCAAGATCGTCAGCCAGATCTTTCCCTCGACGTAAGCTCCACAGGGCCGCAACGGCCACGCCGAACAGTGACGCGGGAACCGACACGGCGAGGATTTCCAGGATCCCCCACGCGTGGCCGATCCCATGCTGGGCCGCCAGGATGGAGACCAGCGACACGACGGCTACGGAAACGGGGGATGCCGTAATCGCCATCTGTGATGCCACGGATGCCACGGCCATCGGGCGCTCGGGGCGGATCCCTTTCTTGAGGGCGATATCCGCAATGATGGGGAACATGGTGTAGACCACGTGTCCGGTGCCGCACAGAAAGGTCAGCATCCAGGTGGTGAAAGGGGCGAGCAGGGTGATGTGCTGCGGGTGTTTGCGCAGCAGACGTTCGGCAAACTGCATCATGACGTTAAGACCGCCCGCGGTCTGCAGCGTAGCCGCGCAGCCAATCACCGCAAGGATGGTTAGCATAACGTCAACCGGCGGCTTACCGGGCTGTAGGCCAAAGACAAAACATAAAATAAAAAGGCCAATGCCGCTGATTAACCCAAGCCCCATACCGCCGAAACGCGTACCCGTCAGCAGGCAGAGGAGAATGACAACAAACTCAATGGTGATCATGATGCTCCCTCGTCAATGATTATGTAACTAAATAAATCATCACACGTTGTGTGGTTAATCATTGGGAGCCAGATCTGATTTGTTAAATTTCAGCAAAAGCAGGAGGTTGGAGCGGGGAGGGGGACCTGCTCCGAACGGGAGCAGGTCAAAAGCGTCAGTGATGCTGGACTGTGACGATGTCGAGCAGATGACGGTCGGTTTGCTCGGGACATAAACCCGCTTTCTGCGCATTGCGGATCTCATCCGCAAGCGTCTTCAGCAGCATGCCGTCCTGCTGCTGCTCTTTATCCATGTCGCGCAGGAATTTGAGCGTTGCAATGTCCTGCTGCGCTTTGGCTTCGTCGGCCAGTTTGCTGAGGGTGCTGCAGCGTTGTTCATACTCCTCAAGCGTTTTCTGAAACAGTTCTTCCAGGCAAGAGTAGTTCTCGTTGATCCCATCAAGCGCTTTAACGACCGGGTTTGCCCCTGCGGCTTTCAGGAAGTTAAAGACGCGCATCATGTGGGTGACGTTACTTTGCGCCTGCGAGCGAAAGAATGTCGCAGACCCCGTGAGGCTGTTCTCGGCACACCACGCACTTAGGTGCAGGTGCAGATTCGAGGCGTAGAACTCAAGGTTCATCTGCGCGTTAAGTTTTTGCATCATCGTTTGGGTAGCCATACTCATATCCTTATTGACCGTGGGACGTGATGTCCGTTGCTAAACCTGAGCGCCAGGCAAATGCGAAGAAAAGAGCAGAAATAGACATTCTGCCGTGACTTAAGTCGACCGAAATACACTTCCTGTGTTCGATATAAATAAGCATACCCTTGTCTTTGGTCTAAGAAAACTCTTAATTGGGCTGTGTTTACCATACATTACAAACTTTAATATAGTACACAAATTTAATAAGCTTGCCATGAATTCAATTTTATTAAACTATTGATATATTTGTTGTTTTGTTGTGTCGGTGCATCGTTTCTCTTTAGGCGAAAGTATGTTGGAATAATGCTCGGTAAAAAGAAGAAATACGGATTAATCATTTTGAATATATGATGTGACAATAAAATTGCGCTAAATCAAATTCCTCGGAATAACGTTTTTCAGGAAGGTTAGAGATTCTTGATGAAAAACCGTTTATCCCCAGCTGCCGTTTTGCCTTCTGAAGGGCATCAGGGATATCTTAGCTAATCTTATGGATAATTCTGCTTAACCCCCTTTCATTTGTCTGACAAATCCTGCCTTTTTTATGTCATTTTTCGCTGAATTTATGTACGCAATTACTGTAATTCTGCGGTGTGATGGCGCTCTCTTATGGATGATTAATTTCCCGCTAAAACTATCACCAGCAATAACGCTTATGACGAGGTAAGCGCTAATGCCTTGTTTTAAGTCCGATTAAATAAGAAGCACGCACCTATTCCCTACAGAAAAGAATGCTAAAGCTGGAGTTTACCATGCACAAATTTACTAAAGCGCTGGCGGCCATCGGTCTGGCTGCCGTTATGTCACAATCCGCTATCGCTGAGAATTTAAAACTCGGTTTTTTGGTAAAACAGCCTGAAGAGCCCTGGTTCCAGACCGAGTGGAAATTCGCCGATAAGGCCGGGAAAGATTTAGGTTTTGAAGTCATTAAAATCGCCGTGCCTGACGGTGAGAAAACCCTGAACGCCATCGACAGCCTGGCGGCCAGCGGCGCGAAAGGCTTCGTTATCTGTACCCCGGATCCCAAGCTTGGCTCAGCCATTGCGGCGAAGGCCCGCGGTTACGATATGAAGGTGATTGCCGTTGACGATCAGTTCGTCAACGCCAAAGGCAAACCAATGGACAGCGTTCCGCTGGTCATGATGGCGGCGACCAAAATTGGTGAACGTCAGGGCCAGGAACTTTACAAAGAGATGCAGAAACGCGGCTGGGACGTAAAAGAGACCGCCGTCATGGCCATTACCGCCGATGAGCTGGACACCGCGCGTCGTCGCACGACGGGCTCAATGGACGCGCTGAAAGCAGCGGGCTTCCCGGAAAAACAGATCTACAAAGTCCCGACCAAATCCAACGATATCCCGGGGGCATTTGACGCCGCGAACTCCATGCTGGTTCAGCATCCGGAAGTGAAGCACTGGCTGGTGGTCGGTATGAACGATAACACCGTGCTGGGCGGGGTACGCGCGACGGAAGGTCAGGGCTTCAAGGCGCCTGACGTGATCGGCATCGGCATCAACGGCGTTGACGCCGTTAGCGAGCTGTCCAAAGCGCAGGCCACCGGCTTCTACGGCTCCCTGCTGCCGAGCCCGGACGTTCACGGCTACAAATCCAGCGAGATGCTCTACAACTGGGTGACCAAAGGGGCTGAACCGCCGAAATTCACCGAAGTGACCGACGTGGTGCTGATTACCCGCGACAACTTCAAAGAGGAGCTGGCGAAAAAAGGACTCGGCGGTAAATAACAGGCTGTGATTGTGCCCCTCATGCACCGTGAGGGGCCAGACGTACACACTACAGGAATCACGGAGTCGTTATGCAACAGTCCTTACCGTATCTCTCTTTTCGCGGCATCGGTAAAACCTTCCCCGGCGTTAACGCGCTGACCGATATCAGCTTCGACTGCTATCCCGGCCAGGTTCACGCCCTGATGGGGGAGAACGGCGCGGGAAAATCCACGCTGTTGAAAATCCTCAGCGGCAACTACGCGCCAACGACCGGCACGCTGGCCATTCGCGGCGAAGAGATGGCGTTTGCCGATACCACGGCGGCGCTCAATGCCGGGGTTGCCATCATCTATCAGGAGCTGCACCTTATTCCTGAGATGACCGTGGCGGAAAACATCTATTTAGGACAGCTCCCGCACAAAGGCGGCGTGGTAAATCGTTCGCTACTTAATTATGAAGCGGGGCTGCAGCTTAAACACCTTGGCCTGGACGTCGATCCCCAGACGCCGCTGAAGTATCTCTCCATCGGCCAGTGGCAGATGGTTGAAATTGCCAAGGCGCTGGCGCGTAATGCCAAAATTATTGCCTTCGATGAACCCACCAGTTCGCTCTCTAAGCGTGAGATCGAAAACCTGTTCCGCGTGATCCGCGAATTGCGTCAGGAAGGGCGTACCATTTTATACGTCTCGCACCGCATGGAAGAGATATTTGCCCTGAGCGACGCCATCACCGTGTTTAAGGATGGACGCTATGTGCGCACCTTTACCGACATGCAGCAGGTTAACCATGACCAGCTGGTTCAGGCGATGGTCGGACGCGATCTGGGAGATATTTATCACTGGCAGCCGCGCCCGTACGGGCCTGAACGCCTGCGCCTGGATAACGTGAAAGCGCCGGGCGTGCGAACGCCGATTTCATTATCCGTACGCAGCGGCGAAATCGTCGGCCTGTTTGGCCTGGTGGGCGCGGGGCGCAGCGAATTGATGAAGGGCCTGTTCGGCGGTACCCGCATTACCGATGGGCAGGTCTTCATTGACGGCGAACGGGTGGATATCCAGAAACCGGCCCACGCCATCGGGGCGGGCATGATGCTCTGCCCGGAAGACCGTAAAGCAGAGGGGATTATTCCGGTGCATTCGGTACGCGACAACATCAATATTTCCGCCCGCCGCAAGTTCATTCGCGCAGGCTGCCTGATAAACGATAGCTGGGAGTCGAGCAACGCCGACCACCATATTCGCTCGCTGAACATTAAAACGCCGGGTCCACAACAGCTGATCATGAACCTGTCAGGCGGAAACCAGCAGAAGGCGATTTTAGGCCGCTGGCTGTCAGAGGATATGAAGGTCATTTTGCTGGATGAGCCCACGCGCGGTATCGATGTGGGGGCAAAACACGAGATTTATAACGTGATCTATGAGCTGGCAAAACGCGGCGTGGCGGTGCTCTTCGCCTCCAGCGATCTGCCGGAGGTGCTTGGCGTGGCCGACCGCATTGTGGTGATGCGTGAAGGCGAAATTGCCGGTGAGTTACTTCATGAACAGGCGAATGAACAACAGGCGTTGAACCTCGCCATGCCTAAAGTCAGCCAGGCTGTCGCCTGAGTAAGGAGTTAATGATGTCCTCTGTTACTACATCCGGAGCGCCGAAGTCGAAGTCGGCGTTAAGTTTTGGGCGTATCTGGGATCAGTATGGCATGCTGGTGGTCTTTGCCGCGCTGTTCCTTGCCTGCGCGATCTTTGTCCCTAATTTTGCCACCTTCATTAACATGAAGGGGCTGGGGCTGGCCATTTCCATGTCCGGGATGGTGGCCTGCGGGATGCTGTTCTGCCTCGCCTCCGGCGATTTTGACCTGTCGGTGGCGTCGGTGATTGCCTGCGCGGGCGTCACGACGGCCGTGGTGATCAACATGACCGAGAGCCTGTGGATTGGCGTGCTGGCCGGTCTGTTACTCGGCGTCATCAGCGGTCTGGTGAACGGTTTTGTTATTGCGCGCCTGAAGATCAACGCCCTGATCACAACGCTTGCGACGATGCAAATTGTCCGCGGGCTGGCCTATATCATCTCCGACGGTAAAGCGGTGGGAATTGAAGACGAGCGCTTCTTTACGCTGGGTTACGCCAACTGGCTGGGGCTACCCGCGCCTATCTGGCTGACCGTGGCCTGTCTCGTCCTGTTCGGTTTCCTGCTCAACCGGACCACCTTTGGCCGTAATACGCTGGCGATTGGCGGTAATGAAGAGGCCGCTCGCCTGGCCGGGGTGCCGGTGGTGCGTACCAAGATTATTATCTTTGTGCTCTCAGGGCTGGTTTCTGCCGCTGCGGGGATTATTCTGGCCTCGCGTATGACCAGCGGCCAGCCGATGACCTCAATTGGCTATGAGCTGATCGTTATCTCGGCCTGCGTTTTAGGGGGCGTTTCCCTCAAGGGCGGCATCGGAAAAATCTCATATGTGGTGGCCGGGATACTGATTTTAGGGACGGTGGAGAACGCCATGAACCTGCTGAATATTTCGCCGTTCTCGCAGTACGTGGTGCGAGGCCTGATCCTGCTGGCAGCGGTGATTTTCGACCGTTACAAGCAAAAAGCGAAGCGTACCGTCTGATCTTTTTACCCCTCATTAATTGCTCAACTTATAACCTTAGTTGACCCCTTAACCGCCCCGCCAGTAAAACTGGCGGGGCGGTTATCAAATGGCGAGCCACGTCACACTGTCTATACTTACATGGCTATGAAAGAGGTAAAGGCGTTTACCTCTCGTAAACCGTAAGGAGGAAAAGGGTGGCTGACATGTTAACCGCACCGCCTGTACTGCCCGGACAATATGCTTTCTTTTTTGATCTCGACGGCACGCTCGCCGGGATAAAACCGCACCCTGACCAGGTGTCTGTTCCGGATGCGGTGTTACAGGATTTGCATCAGCTCTCGCTCATGAACGAGGGAGCACTGGCATTGATATCAGGGCGCTCAATGGCCGAGCTGGATCTGCTCGCCAGTCCTTACCACTTTCCGCTGGCCGGTGTACACGGAGCGGAGCGCCGCGACATCCATGATCAAACGCATATCGTTTCACTCCCCGACGCACTCACGCAAACGCTTCATAACGCGCTTTCTGACGCGCTGGAAGCGCTGCCCGGCACCGAGCTGGAAGCCAAAGGCATGGCCTTTGCCCTGCATTATCGGCAGGCGCCGCAGCATGAGGAGGCCGTGCTCGCCCTTGCTCAGACGGCTGCAGATGCGCACCCGCAGCTGGCGTTGCAGCCCGGTAAATGCGTTGTGGAGCTAAAACCGAAAGGAATTAATAAAGGTGCAGCCATCGCCGCGTTTATGGCGGAGGCGCCCTTCAAAGGGCGAACGCCCGTTTTCATTGGGGATGACCTGACCGACGAGGCCGGGTTTCGCGTGGTGAATCAGGCCGGAGGGATCGCCGTCAAGGTGGGGCCTGGTGACACCGTCGCCGAATGGCGACTGGCGGATGTCGCCAGCGTCTGGCAGTGGATATCTGATATCGCTAACCATCAACAACAACAAATAGCGCAAAGCAAAGGGGGAAACCATTATGGGTCGCTTAGTCGTCGTCTCTAACCGAATCGCACCGCCTGATGATAAAAAAGCCAGTGCAGGTGGCCTGGCGGTAGGGGTGTTAGGTGCCTTAAAAGCCGCTGGCGGGCTGTGGTTTGGCTGGAGTGGGGAAATCAGTGAAGAAGAGAAACCGCTCAATAAGGTGACGCGCGGGAACATCACGTGGGCGTCGTTTGCGTTAAAAGAGAAAGACTACGACGAATATTACTCGCAGTTTTCGAATGCCGTCCTGTGGCCCGCGTTCCACTATCGTCTCGATCTGGTCAAATTCCAGCGTGAATCCTTCGAGGGCTACTCGCGCGTGAACGCGCTGCTGGCGGATAAACTGCTGCCTTTAATAGAAGAAGACGATATTTTATGGATCCATGATTATCACCTGCTGCCTTTCGCCAGAGAGCTGCGCAAGCGGGGGGTGAATAACCGGATTGGCTTTTTCCTGCACATCCCGTTCCCGACGCCGGAAATATTTAACGCGCTGCCGCCGCATGAAGATCTGCTCGAAGCGCTGTGTGATTACGATTTACTGGGCTTCCAGACCGAAAATGACCGTCTCGCGTTCCTTGATTCCGTATCAGGAAAAACGCGTCTGGTAACCAAAGGCGGCAAAAGCCATACGGCGTGGGGGAAAACGTTCCACACCGAAGTTTATCCAATAGGGATTGAACCTGACGATATCGCGGAGCAGGCTTCCGGTCCGCTGCCGCCAAAGCTGGCGCAGCTTAAGAATGAACTCAAGAACGTGAAAAATATCTTCTCGGTAGAGCGTCTTGATTATTCCAAAGGGCTGCCGGAACGCTTCCTGGCCTATGAAACGCTGCTGGATAAATACCCGCAGCATCACGGGAAAATTCGCTATACCCAGATTGCGCCGACGTCGCGCGGCGAGGTTCAGGCCTATCAGGATATTCGCCATCAGCTGGAGACCGAAGCAGGGCGCATTAACGGCCGCTATGGCCAGCTGGGGTGGACACCGCTTTATTACCTGAATCAGCACTTCGACCGTAAGATCCTGATGAAGGTCTTCCGCTATGCGGACGTTGGCCTGGTCACGCCGCTGCGTGACGGCATGAACCTCGTCGCGAAAGAGTATGTGGCGGCTCAGGATCCTGCCGACCCGGGCGTGCTGGTGCTTTCCCAATTTGCCGGTGCCGCAAACGAGCTTACGTCGGCGCTTATCGTTAACCCTTACGATCGGGATGACGTGGCAAACGCGCTAAACCGCGCGCTGACCATGCCGCTCACGGAACGTCTTTCCCGCCATGCGGAAATGATGGAGACGATCCGTAAGAACGACATAAACCACTGGCAGGCGCGCTTTATTCAGGATCTCCGGGATATCGCCCCGCAAAGTCATGAAGGCGATCTGCAAAAAAAGATCGCGACGTTCCCTAAACTCGCCTGATTTTCCTCTGGGGGGCGTTAATTCCCCCCAAGAGGCACTAACAGCACATCAACCTGGCTTGAGGCGACAATAGATTTCGCCGCGCAGGCCGCGCGCGATAAAAAGCTGTGGTTATGGTTCCCGCAAATGACTAAATCAATTTGCTGCTTGCGACACATGTCGAGAATATGGGCGTTAAGTTCCCCGGTCGCAATAACGGTTTCATAAACCGGATATTGCGCCTTTTCCACTAATTCACGCAGAAATTGCTGCGTTTCTTCCTGAAGGACCTCACGAATATCCTCCAGCATGGGCGCGGCCAGCTGATTATACATCTCTGGCTCGGCGGCGAGGGTGATGAGACTGATGCGGGCATTATGGGGTCTGGCAATGGAAACGGCCCGGGCGACGAGCTGATGGCTTTCAGGAGAAACTGCAACGGTAACAAGAAGATGGGAGTAACTCATGGCGCACTCCTTGGGTGTCTGACAGACTGCGTGTCACCACCTTTACCGCGAATGCTCTGGTTCTGCAAGAGCGGAATACGACATTAGTGTGAAGCTTATCATAATTATTCATTAATTATTCTTATAAGAAGAATAACTAAAAAATGCGCCTAAATGAAAAAAATTAACAACTTAACGTAAATCACACAATTTCACGCCTTGACGCTTAAATCGTTTTGCTACGTTACAAACTCATTCCGAATGATCACGCCCTGAAACATCTTTTTGGCGTTAACTGCATAACTATATGTTTTTTCTCGGTAAGAAAAATGTTTCCCGAGGTGGGGGATATTGTAAATGTTTCCGTCAGGCATTCACGGCGAGAAAAGCACGTTGTATGCCAGTTCGAATCGCCCGTCTGCATGAGTATTCGTCAATTAAGAATACAAAACAGTGCTGATTGGTTAAAAAACAAACAAATTACAAGTCATACTGATGGATTTATGGGTCATATTCACTTAAATTGTGTGACGTGGATCACATTTTTTTTAAATTTGAGGATGGCTGGATTGTATGTGGCAAAACTGACGAGTAGAGTTTGCGTCGAATTAGGAAAAATCTTAGTTATTTGTAAGAAATGATAAAACATGTAAGAGACGCAGCCGCGGGTTCTCTCTTGCGCGTTTCAATGAATACAAACCTAAATTCAACTATGCATTTGGCCTTTTCTTTTTTATACCGGGTGATTTCCCGGCGACATCACGGGGTGCGGTCTTTCCGCATAAAAATAATAGTTGGTTATTCGGGATGGGAACAATGCATACATCCGAGTTGCTAAAACATATCTATGACATCAATTTGTCGTATTTACTGCTCGCGCAGCGTTTGATTAGTCAGGACAAAGCGTCCGCGATGTTTCGTCTGGGTATTAACGAAGAGATGGCAACCATGCTGGGCGGCTTAACCCTCCCACAGATGGTTAAACTGGCAGAAACGAATCAACTGGTTTGCCAGCTTCGTTTCGATGATTCGCAGACAATAACGCGTCTGACGCAGGAGTCCCGTGTAGACGATCTTCAACAGATCCACACCGGTATTCTTCTCTCCACCCGCTTGCTTAACGAAATCAGCCAGCCTGATGACGCAGCCCGTAAGAAAAGGGCCTAGCAATGAGCGAGAAAAGCATTGTTCAGGAAGCGCGTGACATACAGTTGGCCATGGAGCTGATTACATTGGGTGCTCGTTTACAAATGCTGGAAAGCGAGACTCAGCTGAGCCGTGGTCGTCTCATCAAGCTGTACAAAGAGTTACGTGGTAGTCCCCCGCCGAAAGGCATGCTGCCGTTTTCTACCGACTGGTTTATGACGTGGGAGCAGAATATTCACGCTTCCATGTTCTGTAATGCCTGGCAGTATCTTCTTAAAACCGGTTTGTGTAGCGGCGTTGACGCCGTGATCAAAGCGTACAAACTTTACCTTGAACAATGCCCACAGCAGGAAGAAGGCCCTCTGCTGGCGCTGACCCGCGCATGGACGCTGGTGCGTTTTGTTGAGAGCGGAATGCTTGAGCTGTCGCGCTGCAACTGCTGCGATGGCAATTTTATTACCCATGCTCATCAGCCTGCAGGCAGCTTCGCCTGCAGTTTATGTCAGCCTCCATCCCGCGCAGTAAAAAGACGTAAACTTTCCCGGGATGCTGCCGATATTATTCCACAACTGCTGGATGAACAGATCGAACAAGCTGTTTAACCCGAACGTGTGGGAAAGATTCCAGCAGCGGTAAGCAATTACCGCTGCTTTTTTTTACCCCGCAAACGGTAAACGCTGCGAGCTGGACGTCCTTGCCATAGTCACTAGCGGAAGGATGATGTCGTGCTTATCTTATTAGGTTACCTGGTAGTTCTCGGTACAGTTTTCGGCGGTTACATGATGACCGGCGGGCACCTTGGAGCACTCTATCAACCGGCTGAACTTATTATCATCGGCGGCGCAGGGGTAGGGGCTTTTATCGTTGGCAACAACGGTAAATCGATCAAGGGCACGCTGAAAGCGATTCCGTTGCTGTTCCGTCGCTCGAAATACACCAAAAGTATGTATATGGATCTGCTGGCGCTCCTCTATCGCCTGATGGCGAAGTCGCGTCAGCAGGGCATGTTCTCGCTTGAACGGGATATTGAAAACCCAAAAGAGAGCGAAATTTTTGCCAGCTACCCGCGCATTCTTGCCGACGCCATGATGCTGGATTTCATCGTCGACTATCTGCGACTGATCATCAGCGGCAACATGAATACCTTCGAAATCGAAGCGCTGATGGACGAAGAGATCGAAACCCACGAAAGCGAATCTGAAGTGCCGGCCAACAGCCTCGCGCTTGTCGGCGACTCCCTTCCGGCATTCGGTATCGTTGCGGCGGTAATGGGCGTGGTGCACGCCCTGGCCTCGGCAGACCGTCCGGCAGCCGAGCTCGGCGCGCTGATTGCCCACGCGATGGTGGGAACCTTCCTCGGTATTTTGCTGGCGTATGGCTTTATCTCTCCGCTGGCAAGCGTGCTGCGCCAGAAGAGCGCGGAAACCACCAAAATGATGCAGTGCGTGAAGATCACGCTGCTCTCAAACCTCAACGGTTACGCGCCACCGATCGCGGTTGAGTTTGGCCGTAAAACGCTTTACTCCAGCGAACGTCCGTCGTTTATCGAGCTTGAAGAACACGTGCGTGCGGTGAAAAACCCAAACCAACAGACGACAACTGAGGACGCATGAAAAACCAGTCCCATCCGATCGTCATCGTAAAAAAGCGCAAGCACAAGGGCGGTGGGCATGGCGCGCACGGCTCGTGGAAAATTGCCTACGCCGACTTTATGACGGCCATGATGGCGTTCTTCCTGGTGATGTGGCTGATCTCCATCTCCAGCCCGAAAGAACTGATCCAGATTGCCGAATATTTCCGCACGCCGCTGGCAACCGCAGTAACGGGTGGGCCGCGTATCTCTAACAGCGACAGCCCGATCCCGGGCGGCGGCGATGATTACACCCAGCAGAAGGGTGAGGTGAAAAAAGAGCCGAACATCGACGAGCTGAAAAGAAAAATGGAGCAGGCGCGCCTGAAGAAACTGCGCGGCGATCTCGATCAGCTGATTGAAGCGGATCCAAAGCTGCGCGCGCTGCGTCCGCATCTGAAGATCGACCTGGTGCAGGAAGGGCTGCGCATTCAGATTATCGACAGCCAGAACCGCCCCATGTTTAAAACCGGAAGTGCGGAAGTCGAACCGTATATGCGCGACATTCTGCGCGCCATTGCACCGGTGCTGAACGGCATTCCTAACCGAATCAGCCTGTCAGGACACACGGATGATTTCCCGTACGCCAGCGGGGAGAAGGGATACAGCAACTGGGAGCTTTCTGCCGATCGTGCCAACGCCTCGCGTCGCGAGCTGGTGGCAGGTGGGCTTGATGATGGCAAGGTACTGCGCGTAGTCGGCATGGCCGCAACCATGCGCGTTTCCGACCGCGGGCCGGATGATGCCATCAACCGTCGTATCAGTCTTTTAGTGCTGAACCAGCAGGCGGAGCAGGCCATCCTGCATGAAAACGCCGAAAGTCAGAATGAGTCACTGGACGATTTAAAACAGCCTGGGGCCGTTCCTTCGGCTGCCGTTCCAACATCGCCACCAGCCAATCCGAGGTGATAGCGTGAGCATGGATATTAGCGATTTTTACCAGACATTCTTTGATGAAGCCGACGAATTGTTGGCCGATATGGAGCAACACTTGCTCGATTTGGTGCCTGAAGCACCGGACTCCGAGCAGCTCAATGCCATCTTCCGTGCCGCGCACTCTATTAAAGGCGGCGCCGGAACGTTTGGATTTACCATCCTGCAGGAAACGACCCATTTAATGGAAAACCTGCTGGATGAAGCACGACGCGGTGAGATGCAGCTCAATACCGACATTATCAACCTGTTTTTGGAAACCAAAGATATTATGCAGGAACAGCTCGACGCCTATAAAAGTTCGGCAGAGCCTGATGCCGCCAGCTTTGAATACATCTGCAATGCACTGCGCCAGCTCGCGCTGGAAGCCAAAGGTGACGTTGCCGCAGCGGTTGTTCCGGCCGCAAAACTGAGCGTTGTCGATGCGGCTGACGCGCAGGCGTCTGCGCCTGCCAGCGCACAGGCGGGCAAACTCCGCGTGGTGCTGTCGCGCCTGAAAGAGAATGAAGTTAACCTGCTGGAAGAAGAGCTCGGGAACCTGGCGAAATTAAGCAACGTGGTAAAAGGCAAAGACAGCCTTGCTGCAACGCTTGATGACGGTATTGGCCAGGACGATATCGTCGCGGTGCTGTGCTTTGTGATTGAAGCCGACCAGATCGCCTTTGAAACCGAAACGGCTGAGGTTGAAGCCCCTGCGGCGGTGGAAGAGGTGGCCGTCGTCGCGCAGGCTGCCGCACCGGCTGTGACGCCAGCGGCTCCGGCGCTGAAGGCGGTGCCAAAAGAGGCCCCGGCCCCTGGCCGCGGTGAGAAACCTGCCGCCCGCGCCAGCGAATCCACCAGCATTCGCGTTGCCGTTGAGAAGGTTGACCAGCTGATTAACCTGGTTGGCGAACTGGTGATCACCCAGTCGATGCTGGCACAACGCTCTAACGAGCTGGACCCGGTCACCCACGGCGATCTGATCACCAGCATGGGCCAGCTGCAGCGTAATGCTCGCGACCTGCAGGAATCGGTCATGTCCATCCGTATGATGCCGATGGAATATGTCTTCAGCCGCTTCCCGCGCCTGGTCCGCGACCTTGCCAGCAAGCTGAATAAGCAGATTGAACTGACCCTGATGGGCAGCTCAACCGAACTGGACAAGAGCCTGATCGAACGCATCATCGACCCGTTAACGCACCTGGTGCGTAACAGCCTCGACCACGGTATCGAACTGCCGGAAAACCGCATTGCCGCCGGAAAATCGCCGGTTGGGAACCTGATCCTCTCTGCTGAACATCAGGGCGGAAACATCTGCATCGAAGTGACCGACGATGGCGCGGGTCTTAACCGCGAGCGCATCATGGCGAAAGCGATTTCGCAGGGCATGGCGGTCAATGAAAACATGACCGACGAAGAGGTCGGCATGCTGATCTTCGCGCCGGGCTTCTCAACCGCAGAGCAGGTGACCGACGTGTCCGGGCGCGGCGTCGGCATGGACGTGGTGAAGCGTAACATCCAGGAGATGGGCGGCCACGTTGAGATCCAGTCTAAGCAGGGCTCCGGCACCACCATTCGCATCCTGCTGCCGCTGACGCTGGCGATCCTCGACGGTATGTCCGTGAAGGTGGCGGACGAAGTTTTCATTCTTCCGCTGAACGCCGTGATGGAATCCCTGCAGCCGCGTGAAGAAGATCTGCATCCGCTGGCGGGCGGCGAGCGCGTCCTCGAAGTGCGCGGTGAGTACCTGCCGCTGGTGGAACTGTGGAAAGTATTTGAAGTGAATGGCGCGAAGACAGAGGCCACGCAGGGTATCGTTGTGATCCTGCAAAGCGCGGGCCGCCGCTACGCGCTGCTGGTCGATCAGCTGATTGGTCAGCACCAGGTCGTGGTGAAGAACCTCGAAAGCAACTACCGTAAAGTGCCGGGTATTTCGGCCGCCACCATCCTGGGTGATGGTAGCGTGGCGCTGATCGTCGACGTGTCGGCGCTTCAGGGATTAAATCGTGAACAACGTGTGGCGTACACAGCCGCCTGATTAAGTAGAAGGTAATAACATGACCGGTATGAGTAATGTAACGAAACTGGCGGGCGAGCCATCAGGGCAGGAATTCCTGGTATTCACTTTAGGCGATGAGGAGTACGGCATCGATATCCTGAAAGTGCAGGAAATCCGTGGTTACGACCAGGTTACCCGCATCGCTAATACGCCTGCTTTTATTAAAGGCGTCACCAACCTGCGTGGCGTCATTGTGCCCATCGTGGACCTGCGCGTGAAGTTCAGCCAGGGCGACGTTGACTACAACGACAACACCGTGGTGATCGTCCTGAACCTGGGGCAGCGCGTGGTCGGTATCGTGGTGGATGGCGTCTCTGACGTGCTCTCCCTGACCTCCGATCAAATTCGCCCTGCGCCGGAGTTTGCGGTCACGCTGTCGACCGAATACCTGACCGGTCTGGGCGCGCTCGGCGAGCGTATGCTGATTCTGGTGAACATTGAAAAGCTGCTGAACAGCGATGAGATGGCGCTGCTGGATATCGCCGCGAGTCACGTAGCGTAGGTAAATGCAAAACGGCAACCCGGTTGCCGTTTTTTGTGTTTGCGCCCTCTCCCTGTGGGAGAGGGCTGGGGTGAGGGCATCAGGCCTCACCCTTTTTTTATGCCCTTACGCTTCCTGCTTTACCAGCTCAGCTTCCGCTTCCCGCGCGCCTTCATTCTGCGACAGCATTGCGGTCGCAATCCCGTTGCCCAGCACGTTAATCGCCGAACGGCCCATATCCAGGAAGTGGTCGATCCCCATCAGCAGCAGAATACCCGCCACCGGGATATTAAAGCTCGGAATGGTCGCTGCCAGCACCACCAGTGAAGAACGCGGTACGCCCGCAATCCCTTTCGAGGCCAGCATCAGGGTCAGCATCAGCACCGTCACTTCAGAGAAGCTCAGGTGAATGTTGTACGCCTGAGCGATAAACATTGAGGCGAAGGAGCAGTACACCATCGACCCCACCAGGTTGAAGGAGTAACCAATCGGCAGGACGAAAGAGGCGATGTTGCGCGAGCAGCCAAAACGCTCCAGCTGCTCCAGCGTTTTAGGGTAGGCCGCTTCAGAGCTGCTGGTGGTAAACGCCACCAGGACCGGATCCTTCAGCATGCTGACCAGGCGAAACACCTCTTTTTTCAGCACCATGTAACCCACGGCCAGCAGCACCATGCAGGTGAGAAGTATGGCGACATAGTAGCCGCCAATAAAGGAGGCGTAGTTCAGCAGAATGCCCAGGCCCTGCGTGGCGATGACGGAGGAGATCGCCGCGAAAATGGCCAGCGGCGCAACGTACATCACGTAGCCCGTGACCTTCAGCATGATATGGGAAACCACGTCCAGCGCGGCCACCAGCGGGGCGTTAAATTTCTGCCCCAGCGACGCGCCGCCGATGCCGAAGAACATCGAGAAGACCACAATCTGCAGGATCTCATTGTTCGACATCGCCCCTGCGATACTGGTTGGGATCGTGTGCGACAGGAACGCCTTCAGCGTCATGCCCCCCACGGCCAGGCCGGTATCCACCGCCTCGGTTGGGACGGTCAGGTTCAGACCGCTTCCCGGATGCTCCAGCGTGACGATGAACAGTCCGACCAGAATAGAGAGTACCGATGAGCTGATAAACCACACCATCGCTTTGCCGCCAACGCGGCCAATGGTGGAAGTTTCGCCCAGCTTCATAATGCCCACGGTGAGCGTGCTGAAGACCAGCGGTGCAATCACCATTTTGATCAGACGGAGGAAAATATCGGTCAGAAGGGTGATGTTATCCGACCAGGCTTTGATGGCATCCGCAGATGCATACTCATGAATTGCCGCCCCTGAAAGAATACCCGCCAGCATGAATATCACGATGAAGAGTGTGAGTTTGTTTGCACTTGCCACGAAAAAGAACCCTCTATGCGCTTCAGATGTAGCCCGCGGCGATACATATAAATTTATTATTACGACGCGGGAAAATATTCGGCACATAAATTGACGCAAAGCGTAGGGGGATACAACTCCTTTTTAAGTTTTATTAAATTTGTTGTTAATGCGTCGACGATATATTGTGATCGAGATCACACTTTAATGGATATATTCTGCCTGAAAAAAATAAAATCATTGCTCTAATAATCATAAGTTATTGTTTTGACTATGAATAATGAGTCAATAAGACATGTGCCTTATTCAGTTTGAGGCGGGTGGTGCAAGCGGTATCCGTAAACTAAATTCTCAATAACCCCCTCAGAGGAACGTTAAGCGGGGCTAACATCTTGAACGGCCAAAATAAAATATGGCAAGGGAACGGAGACGTCTTCTGGAGGGTGGTAAATGAAAAGAAAACTCCTTTTGATCTGTGCGGGCGCTTTATTGACGACGACGGGCGTTCATCAAGCGCTGGCCGTCACCAGCAGCGGCACCATCGGGGTGACGCTGACGCTGACAAACGGCTGCCTGATTAACGGCTCGCCCTCGCAAAGCGGCATTAACTTCGGCACGCTCGATTTCGGTACCCATCCCGCGGCCTTTTCCACCCTCACCACGCAGTTGACCGGCGCCAGCGGTGGAAGCACCTTCACCATTCAGTGTACGAACAGCAGCTATTCTGTGGCGATTACCGGCAATACCCACTCCACCGCACCGGGATCCGTAGTGGGCTCGCCCGGAACCCCCGAGCGCTATCTGGTGAATACAGCCAACGCGGCGCAGGGCGTGGCTTACAACCTGTACAGCGACAGCGGGTTTAATACCGTGATTGCCAACAACGCCGCGTTGCCGATCGCCTCTACGGCCGGAGGCGTGGATAGTTACACCCTCTACGGACGCATTACCGGCGGGGGAAACAGCGTGACGGTCGTTCCGGGAACCTACACCGACACGATTAACGTCAGCGTAACGTATTAATCCAGCACTGCCATGAAGGCAACCTTCATAGGTCTGCGCAAACGCGCAGAGGGAAACGTGCAGCCTTTTTTCGCGCTGATCGCCGTTCTGCTGCTGATCCCCGCCGCGGGTGCGGTGACGTCACAGTCCTTTAAGGTCAGCGCGACGATTGTACCGGGATGCGCGGTGGCCGCGGGCAGCGGCGGGCTGTACGGTACGCTGGATTTTGGCAGCCATAACGGCGTCGAGAGCGCGCCCGTAAACACCAGTTTTGTGCCAAACGGGGCGTTGTCCATCGCCTGCACGCCGGGCGTGACGCTGAGTATGAGTATTGATGGTGGTCAGAATTACTCATCCGTTCGGCGACTGAAGCGCGCAAACGGTACCGAAATGGTGGCTTATCGGCTCTACAGCAGCAGCTCGCTGGCTGCCAACAGCGAAATTGGCCTCAACCAGGCAATACCGGTGGCCTATAGCAACAGCAATAACATCGCGCTGCCGCTTTTTGGCGTGGCGCTACTGACCGGCTTCAGCCCGGCAGGAACGTATTCCGATCAGCTCACCGTGACCTTGTCATGGTAATAAAGGGAGAGAGTCGATGAAGCCATTTTTCCGGCAGTTGTGTCTGGCGGGGGTCTTATCGGGCGTCGCGGCCACGGGCGAGGCGCAGGCGGCAGCCACTATTCTGCTCTGGCCCATCGATCCCTGGCTTGCCGCTGACGCCAACGCGACGGAACTGTGGATCCAGAACCAGGGAAACAGCGCCACGACGATGCAGGTGCGCATCGTACGCTGGAAGCAGGAGGGCGGGTATGAGCGTTATACGGCGCAGCAGGACGTGGTCGCCAGCCCGCCCATCGTCACGATCCAAAAAGGCAATAAGCAGCTGATTCGCCTTATCAAACAGGGGGCCGTCCCGGCGGGCACGGAACAAGCCTACCGCATTATCGTGGATGAAATCCCCCAGCCTGATGCGAAAGCCGAACCCACCATCGGTCTCAAATTACAGATGCGTTATTCCATCCCGCTGTTCGTCTACGGGCAGGGGATCCCGACGATAAAAGAGGGGGCGCATCACGCGCTGGTAGAGACCCGGAACCTGAGCTGGCGGGTGACGCGAACGGATGGACAGCCGGCACTGGAGGTTCGAAATCGAGGCGATATCCATGTCAGGCTGAGTCAGGTGGCGCTGGAGCAGGGAGGGCAGAAACGCACGGTCGCGGAAGGGTTGTTGGGGTACGTGCTCCCCGGCAGTACCCGCAGCTGGCCGATTCCCGCAGGCGTTCGCCAGCCCGAGCGGATGAGCGCCCAGATTAATGCCAGGGATGCACAATGGCAGTCGACGCCCGTCAACTGAAGCCGGCGATGATGATACTGCTTTGCGTCAGTACCGCGACCTGGGCTGAGCCCGGCGATGACAGTTTACCGCCGCCGCCCCAGGCGCAGGCGGTAAATGATGAGGCGGTGTTTCAGCTTGCCCTGGTGCTAAACCATTACGACACCGGTCTGGTGGTGCCCGTCACCCAGCGTAAAGGCGCTTTCTTTGTCTCCAGCGCCGACCTGCTGCGCGCGGGACTGCCGCCGGAGCATGTTCCTGCCGGAGAGGTGAATCTCTCTTCGCTTTCTCAGGTACGCACGGAGTATGACAGCGCCGCGCAGCGCCTCCTGCTGACGGTTCCCCGCGACTGGGTCGCATCCCGCGTGACCCCGTTTAGCGCGCAAACGGCGCAGGCCAAACCGCACTTCGGGCGAGGCGCGCTGCTCAATTACGATTTCTACACTAACCGCACGGCGCATATCGGCGGACAGGCGTCCCTCTGGCATGAGTTCCGCTACTTCAATGAGAACGGCTCGTTTTCCTCCACCGGCTATGCCCGGGAAAATTTCAGCGGTAACGATGGCCAGCAGGACGGATATGTCCGCTATGACACTACCCTGCTGTTCACGAATGAAGATGATGCGATGAGCTGGAGCGTCGGGGACGTGATCGGCGATGCCCTGAGCTGGAGCTCCAGCGTGCGGATGGGGGGGATAAGCGTCGGGCGCGATTTCTCCCTGCGCCCTGACCTGGTGACGTGGCCGCTGCCCGAGTTCGCGGGGGAAGCGGCGGTACCGACCTCGGTCGATCTCTTTATCAACGGCTATCGCTCCGGCTCAACCCAGCTCCAGCCGGGCCCTTTCACCCTGACCAATCTGCCCTATATCAACGGTGCCGGGGATGCGGTGCTGGTCACAACGGATGCGCTGGGGCGTCAGGTGAGCACCACGCTACCGTTTTACGTCACCAGCGACCTGCTCAAAAAAGGGCTCAGCGACGGCGCCGCGACGCTGGGCAGCCTGCGGCGTAACTACGGCATCAAGAATTTTGACTACGGCTCCGCGGCGGGCAGCGGCTCGTATCGCTACGGGGCGACGGACTGGCTGACGCTGGAAGGCCATGCAGAAGGGGCGCAGGATCTGGCGCTCGGCGGAGCGGGAACGGTGGTAAAGCTTGGCCAGCTTGGCGTAGTGAATACTTCTTACTCCCAGAGCCGCATGCGCGGGGAGGCGGGTGGGCAAGTCACCTGGGGCTACCAGTACAGCACCAGCGAGTTCAGCGTCGCCACCCAGCATACGCGTCGAGGCCGCGGTTTTGGCAATCTGGCACTTTACGACCAGCCGACGGTATATGACGAGAACGATAAACCCATCGCCAGCTTCAGCCGCAATACGGACCAGTATTCTCTGACCTTCAACCTGGGACAGTACGGCAATATCGGCGCGGCCTGGATCGGCGTGGAGAGTTTTGACAGCCAAAAAACCGAGCTGCTTAATCTCTCCTGGAGCCGCAGCCTGTGGGGCGCAAGCAGTATTTACCTGGCCGGTAGCCGGGACCAGCAGCGGGGAGACTGGACGGTCGCGCTGTCGCTGCAGGTGCCGCTGGGGGCACGCGACAGCGCCGCTTTCACCGTTGAAAACACGCCGGATGCCGGCAGCACCCAGCGCATCAACTATAACCACGCCATGCCGTCTGACGGGGGTTTTAGCTGGAACATGGCGTGGGCCAACCAGTCAAGGTCCCGTGATTATCAGCAGGGCTCCCTGGGCTGGCGTAACAACAACGTTGAGCTGCAGGGCGGTGCCTATGGCGAAAGGGACATGATGACCTGGTGGGGCGAGGCGATGGGCGCGATTGTTCTGATGGACGGCGAGCTGTTTGCCGCGAATAAGATCAACGATGCGTTTGTCGTCATCAGTACCGACGGTCATCCGGACGTGCCCGTCAGCTATGAGAATCAGCCCGTCGGCAAAACCAATAACAACGGCTACCTGCTGGTCAGCGGGGTGTCTGCGTATTACCCGGCAAGCTACCGCATCGATACGCTGAACCTGCCGGCGGATACCCGTCTGAAAGAGACCGAGCGGCGGATCGCGATCCGGCGCCACAGCGGCTATCTGGTTGATTTCCCAATGGAGCAGGAGCGGGTGGCAAGCGTCATTCTGCACGATGTACGGGGCCAGGCGCTGCCGGTGGGAAGCCAGGTCCGACGCGCTTCGCGCAGCAATGCGGTGGTCGGGTATGACGGCATCGCCTGGCTGGAGAATCTTAGCGATGTGAACCCGCTGGAGGTGATCGCGCCTGATGGAAAACGCTGCAGGGCTACCCTGACCGTGGGAGCCAACCCGGAGCACAAGCTGCAAACCTACGGTCCGCTGGTGTGCCGGGAGGCGCCATGAAGCGCCTGCTGCTGTTGATACTGCTGCTGTTTTCCGGCGGCGGCTGGGCGGCGTGTACCGTCAGTACGGTCAACGCCTCGTTTGGCAGCGTCACGTCGTTTGCGCTTAGCGGAACCGGGGAGGTGGAAACCACCGGCACGCTGGTGGTGGCGTGCGATGCCATACTGAATCTATTGACCAGCGACTCGGTGACGCTGACCTATACCGCGGCATCGGTCTCGGGCAGCAGTCGGGCCACCATGAAACGCACGGACAACGCGGCCATCACGGACGTGATCCCCACCCGGCTGTGCGGACTCGCGGGCTGCGCGAGCAGCAGCGAGGTACAGATAAGCAAATCGTATACCTGGAGCGGGAATACGCTACTGGGGTTGCTGGGGTCAAAGCAGTACAACATCCCGCTCTATTTCCGTACCGTCGCCGGACAGAACGTTTCTGCCGGGCCGTATCAGGTGCAGTTAACCTTCAGCGTTAACTACAGCGTCTGCTCCGTGGGCGCGCTCGGTATTTGCACAATCAATCAGACGGGCACGGCGACGACCACCATTCTCCTTAACCTGACCGTGACCAACGACTGCAGCGCCATGACCACGCCGGACGTCAACTTCAACAGCGCGCCGCTGGTACAAAGTTTCCCTACCGTCTCGCAGGCGATTGCCGTTACCTGCACCAAAGGAAGTACCTATACCATCGGCATAAATAACGGCGCTAACGCGCTGAATAACGTGCGGCGAATGGCGAGCGGCAGCAACTATATGAGCTACGACATCTATAAAGAAGCCACGACGAACCGCTGGGGCGGCAGCGGCACCGAGCGCTGGACCAGCGCGACCTCGTCGCAGGTCAGTACCGACGGTTTGCTGCGCACCTATAACTACACCGCGAAGGTCCTGACGAATCAGGCCACGCCGCCCGCCGGAACCTACACCGATACGCTGATCGTCGACGTGGCGTTTTAACCCCCCGCGCTTTTCCCTTTCTCAAATGTAAAGTTCCTGTGGGCAGTGCCGATAACACCGTTAATAAAT
The DNA here is from genome assembly GCF_021892025.1 of Enterobacter cloacae complex sp. ECC445. Classification (NCBI taxonomy): domain Bacteria; kingdom Pseudomonadati; phylum Pseudomonadota; class Gammaproteobacteria; order Enterobacterales; family Enterobacteriaceae; genus Enterobacter; species Enterobacter cloacae complex sp. ECC445. The sequence goes on from NZ_JAKLRZ010000001.1 coordinate 91,346, forward strand.
CTATGAGAAGGTGTTGTATGTTGAACCGTATCCGCGTTGTCACAATGCTTATGATGGTGCTGGTCATTTTCGCACTTCTTCAGCTCATTTCCGGCGGGCTTTTTTTCTCATCATTAAAACAGAACCAGGACAGCTTCGCGGCCTCGAACGATCTGCGCATGCAGCAAAGTGAACTCACCTCAACGTGGGATCTGATGCTGCAGACGCGTATCAACCTGAGCCGCTCGTCCGCGCGCATGATGATGGACCCCAACAATCAGCAGAGCAGCGCGAAAACCGATCTGTTGAAAAATGCCCGCGCGACCCTCGCCGACGCCGCTAAACACTACGCCGCCTTCAAGCAGATCGCGCCGCAGCCTGCTATGGCGCAGGTCAGCCAGAATATTGATGAAAAATACACGGCCTACTTTGCTGGCCTGACGGAGCTGATCCAGTTCCTGGAGAGCGGCAACATGGACGCCTACTTCGCGCAGCCAACGCAGGGGATGCAAAACGCCCTCGGCGCGGCGCTCGGGGAATACGCGAGGGCCAGCGGCGATCTGTATCACTCCGCGTTTACCGAAAGCCAGAATGACTACCGCTTTGCGAAATGGCAGATGGCGGTGCTGGCGCTGGCACTGGTCATCGTGCTGGTCGCGGTCTGGTACGGCATTCGCCATATTCTGCTGAACCCTCTTGGCCGCGTCATTGCCCACATTCGTGAGATTGCCGGGGGCGATCTGACCAAAACCCTGACCGTGTCCGGGCGCAATGAGATCACCGAGCTGGCAAACAGCGTTGACCATATGCAGCGTTCGCTCATTGAAACCGTCGCCAACGTGCGTAACGGCTCGGAGGCTATTTATACCGGCACCAGCGAAATTGCGATGGGGAACAACGACCTTTCATCCCGTACCGAACAGCAGGCCTCCGCGCTGGAAGAGACGGCGGCCAGCATGGAGCAGCTCACGGCGACCGTGAAGCAGAACGCCGATAACGCCCGCCAGGCCTCTCAGCTGGCGGAAAGCGCCTCCGAGACGGCGCAGCGCGGCGGTCGCGTGGTGGATGGCGTGGTGAAAACCATGCACGACATCGCCCAGAGCTCGAAGAAAATCGCCGACATCATCAGCGTCATCGACGGTATTGCCTTCCAGACCAACATTCTGGCGCTGAACGCCGCCGTGGAAGCGGCGCGTGCGGGTGAACAGGGACGCGGGTTTGCCGTGGTGGCCGGGGAAGTACGCAACCTGGCCAGCCGCAGCGCCAACGCGGCGAAAGAGATTAAGGCCCTGATTGAAGATTCCGTCTCCCGCGTGGATACCGGCTCCGTGCTGGTGGAAAGCGCCGGGGAGACCATGAATGACATCGTGAATGCCGTCACCCGCGTGACGGACATCATGGGTGAAATCGCCTCTGCGTCCGATGAGCAGAGTCGTGGTATCGACCAGGTGGCCCTGGCGGTATCGGAAATGGATCGCGTGACGCAGCAAAACGCCGCGCTGGTGCAGGAGTCCGCTGCGGCGGCCGCTGCCCTGGAAGACCAGGCGAGCCGTCTGAAGATGGCCGTCTCGGCGTTTCGTCTCGCTTCACTCGCTGGAAATACGGTTACTTCGCAAGCCACGCATCGCGCGCCAGCCGCCGAATCGGCGGTCACTCGCCTGCGTGCGGCAACGACCGGACAAGATGAAAACTGGGAAACATTTTGACTGACAATTGAACCGCGGCTGCTTGCCGCTTGATGGGAGCGTGGATGTTAAATCGTATTCGTATCTCGACCACACTGTTTTTGATTCTGATCCTTTGCGGTGTGTTGCAGGTTGGCAGTAACGGGTTGTCTTTTTGGGCGTTTCGCGATGGCTATCAGAATTTGCAGGACGTTGAGGCGAGTAATCAGCAGCGCTCCGCACTGGCACAAACGCGTGCCGTGCTGTTGCAGGCAAGCACCGCGCTGAACAAGGCGGGAACCTTAACCGCGCTGAGTTATCCCCCGGATGACATTAAGGCGCTGATGGCCACCGCGCGAAGCAGCCTTAAACAGGCCGACGCGCAGTTCAAAGCCTTTACGGCGCAGGCCACCGGCAGCGAGAAAGAGAAAGCGCTGAAGGCCGCCATGAAGACGAACTTTGAACAGTGGTACAGCGATCTGGACCATCAGGCGACGTGGCTTGAGAACAACCAGCTGTCGGACTTTATGACCGCGCCGGTTCAGGCCTCGCAGGATGCGTTTGACGGCAGCTTCAACGCCTGGCAGCAGGATATTAACCAGTCTGTTCAGCGTGCCGGTGAACAGAGCCGTCAGAGCTACCACATGTCGGGCGTCATCTTTGCCGTGGTCGTGATTCTGGCGGGGCTGCTGACCGGCGGGGCACTGCTCTGGTCGCGCAGAATGATTGTCCAGCCGCTGGCGATTATCAGCAGCCACTTCGACAGCATTGCGAAGGGGGACCTTGCGCGTCCGGTGGCGGTGTTCGGCAAAAACGAAATTTCGGCGATCTTTGCCAGCCTGAAGGCGATGCAGGGATCGCTGCGGGAAACGGTATCCGACGTGCGGCAGGGTAGCTACGCCATGCACACCGGAATTTCAGAGATTGCGGCGGGTAACAACGATCTCTCCTCCCGCACCGAGCAGCAGGCGGCCTCGCTGGCGCAGACGGCGGCCAGCATGGAGCAGCTCACCGCGACGGTCAGCCAGAACGCCGATAACGCGCGTCAGGCGTCCGATCTGTCAAAACAGGCGGCGATGACGGCGAAGAAAGGCGGCGATCAGGCCTCTCACGTCGCCAGCACCATGCAGGAGATCGCCACCAGTTCGCAGAAAATTGGTGACATCATCAGCGTGATTGACGGTATTGCGTTCCAGACCAACATTCTGGCCCTGAATGCCGCCGTTGAGGCGGCGCGCGCCGGGGAGCAGGGGCGCGGATTTGCCGTGGTAGCGGGGGAAGTGCGTAACCTGGCGAGCCGAAGCGCCAACGCGGCGAAAGAGATTAAGGTGCTGATCGAAGAGTCGGTCTCGCGCGTTCAGCAGGGCTCGACGCTGGTGGATACGGCGGCGCACACCATGCACGAGATCGTCACCTCGGTCACGCGGGTGAACGACATCATGGGCGAGATTGCCTCGGCGTCGGACGAACAGCGTCGCGGCATTGAGCAGGTGGCTCAGGCGGTCAGCCAGATGGATCAGGTGACGCAACAGAACGCCTCGTTAGTTGAGGAAGCGGCAGCGGCAACCGATCAGCTGGCCAGCCAGGCGGATCGCCTCACCGGGCTGGTCGCGGTATTTAATGTGAAAGAGCACGTTGAAGCAGTAACAGAAGTCGGGCGGTCGCAGGCCGTGCCAGTTGTATCCTGAATGTAATTAAGAAGGCGCTATGACATCACCAATGCCCCCTGGGCAAACGTCATTATTGTTGCAGATGACACAGCGCCTCGCGCTGTCCGACGCGCATTTTCGTCGGATATGTCAGTTAATCTACCAGCGTGCGGGGATCGTGCTTGCGGATCATAAGCGGGACATGGTCTACAACCGTCTGGTGCGGCGCTTGCGTACGCTGGGGCTGGATGACTTTGGCCGCTATCTGAGCATGCTCGAGGCGAACCAGAACAGCGCCGAGTGGCAGGCTTTTATTAACTCGTTGACCACCAACCTGACGGCGTTTTTCCGCGAAGCTCACCACTTCCCGGTACTGGCCGAGCACGCGCGCCGTCGCACCGGGGAGTATCGCGTCTGGAGTGCGGCCGCCTCGACGGGCGAAGAGCCGTACTCGCTGGCGATCACCCTCGCTGACACTCTCGGCATGACGCCAGGACGCTGGAAGGTCTACGCCAGCGATATCGATACCGAGGTGCTGGAGAAGGCGCGTAACGGCGTTTATCGCCAGGACGAGCTGAAAACGCTGTCGCCGCAGCAGCTGCAGCGTTACTTCATGCGCGGCACGGGCCCGCATGAAGGGCTGGTACGCGTGCGCCAGGAGCTGGCGAACTGCGTTGAATTCGCGCCCGTTAACCTGCTGGATAAGCAGTACAACGTGTCGGGGCCGTTCGACGCCATCTTTTGTCGTAACGTCATGATCTATTTTGATAAAACGACGCAACAGGACATTTTGCGTCGGTTTGTTCCGTTGCTCAAGCCTGACGGTTTACTGTTTGCCGGGCACTCGGAAAACTTCAGCAACCTCGCGCGTGAGTTTAGCCTGCGTGGGCAAACGGTGTATGCGCTGAGTAAGGAAAAAGCATGAGTAAAATCAGGGTATTGTCTGTCGACGATTCAGCGCTGATGCGTCAGATCATGACTGAAATCATCAATAGCCACAGCGACATGGAGATGGTGGCAACGGCGCCCGATCCGCTGGTCGCGCGGGATTTAATTAAAAAATATAACCCCGATGTGCTAACGCTGGATGTCGAAATGCCGCGCATGGATGGCATCGATTTCCTCGAAAAGTTAATGCGGCTTCGGCCCATGCCGGTGGTGATGGTCTCCTCTCTGACCGGGAAAGGGTCGGAAATCACCCTGCGCGCGCTGGAGCTGGGGGCGGTGGATTTCGTCACCAAGCCGCAGCTCGGCATTCGCGAGGGGATGCTGGCGTATAGCGAAATGATCGCGGAGAAAATTCGCACCGCGTCGCGGGCGAAGCTTGCCGCGCATAAGCCGATGGCCGCCCCGACAACCCTGAAGGCCGGCCCGTTACTCAGCTCGGAAAAACTGCTGGTCATTGGGGCGTCAACCGGAGGAACAGAGGCAATTCGCCATGTACTCCAGCCATTGCCGCTCTCAAGTCCGGGTATTCTGATTACTCAGCATATGCCGCCAGGCTTTACCCGCTCGTTCGCCGAACGCCTGAACAAGCTGTGCCAGATCAGCGTGAAAGAGGCGGAAGACGGCGAGCGCGTGCTGCCGGGGCATGCCTATATCGCCCCGGGCGACAAGCATATGGAGCTGGCGCGCAGCGGCGCTAACTATCAAATCAAGATTCATGACGGACCGCCGGTTAACCGGCACCGTCCGTCGGTGGATGTGCTGTTTCATTCGGTGGCGAAACATGCGGGGCGCAACGCCGTTGGGGTGATCCTGACGGGGATGGGCAACGACGGTGCCGCCGGAATGCTTGCAATGCACCAGGCTGGCGCCTGGACGATTGCGCAGAATGAAGCAAGTTGTGTGGTGTTCGGCATGCCGCGCGAGGCCATCAATATGGGTGGCGTGAGCGAAGTGGTCGATCTTAGCCAGGTAAGCCAGCAGATGCTGGCGAAAATCAGTGCCGGACAGGCAATACGTATTTGACTCAGGAGTATTATTTTATGGCGGATAAAGAGCTTAAGTTTTTGGTTGTGGATGACTTTTCCACCATGCGTCGCATCGTGCGCAACCTGCTGAAAGAGCTGGGCTTCAACAACGTTGAAGAAGCAGAAGACGGCGTTGATGCGCTGAACAAACTGCAGGCTGGCGGGTTTGGTTTTGTGATCTCCGACTGGAACATGCCGAATATGGACGGTCTGGAACTGCTGAAAACCATTCGTGCCGATGCGGGAATGGCGTCCATGCCGGTTCTGATGGTCACAGCGGAAGCGAAAAAAGAGAATATCATTGCTGCGGCACAGGCGGGCGCAAGCGGCTATGTGGTGAAGCCATTCACCGCGGCAACCCTGGAAGAGAAGCTCGGTAAGATCTTCGAGAAACTCGGCATGTGAGGTGATGGAAATGTTGCAACCTTCTATGAAACCCGTTGAAGAACACTCGCCGAGCGATATCATCGTCCGTATCGGCAGCCTGACGCGCATGCTGCGCGACAGCCTTCGCGAGCTGGGTCTGGATCAGGCGATTGCGGAGGCGGCGGAAGCGATTCCCGATGCCCGCGATCGTCTGGACTACGTTGTTCAGATGACCGCGCAGGCCGCGGAGCGTGCGCTGAACAGCGTTGAAGCGTCTCAGCCACACCAGGATGCGATGGAAAAAGGGGCGAAAGCGCTGAGCAAACGCTGGGATGAGTGGTTTGAAAATCCTATCGAGCTGGCGGATGCCCGCGAGCTGGTGACCGATACCCGCCAGTACCTGGGCGATGTGCCGGGCCACACCAGCTTCACCAACGCCCAGCTGCTGGACATCATGATGGCGCAGGATTTCCAGGACCTGACCGGTCAGGTGATCAAGCGCATGATGGACGTTATCCAGGAGATTGAGCGTCAGCTGCTGATGGTGCTGCTGGAGAACATTCCGGAACCGGCAGCCCGTCCAAAGCGCGAGAACGAAAGCCTGCTCAATGGCCCACAGCTCGACGCCAGCAAGGCGGGCGTGGTGGCAAGCCAGGACCAGGTGGACGACCTGCTGGACAGCCTCGGCTTCTGATTGTCCATTCCGCCTCAGGGGATTAACAGCGCCTGAGGCGGTTTACGACAAAATCCCCGAAAAGAGCCCGAATAAACGGGCTTTTCCCGCCATTGGATTTCCGCTGCGCTGGCATGATACCCGTGACGTAATGGGCTGAGCATGCACTGTGGCAGAAGAGAACGACGACAAAACGGAAGCCCCCACACCCCACCGACTTGAAAAGGCGCGTGAGGAAGGGCAGATCCCCCGATCCCGAGAATTGACCTCCCTGCTGATCCTTATCGTAGGCGTGTGCATTATCTGGTGGGGCGGGGAGTCGCTCGCCCGCAAGCTGGCGGGCATGCTGTCAACCGGCTTACGTTTTGACTACAGCATGGTCAACGATCCGAATCTGATCCTCAGCCAGATTATCCAGCTGATTAAAGGGGCCATGGTCGCGCTGTTGCCCCTTATAACCGGGGTCGTGCTGGTCGCGCTGGTCTCTCCGGTGATGCTCGGCGGTCTGGTTTTTAGCGGCAAATCGCTGCAGCCGAAATTTTCCAAACTCAACCCGCTGCCGGGCATTGCGAAAATGTTCTCTGCACAGACCGGGGCCGAGCTGCTCAAAGCCATTCTCAAATCGGTGCTGATGGGCAGCTCCGCGGGGTTTTACCTCTGGTACCACTGGCCGGAAATGATGCGCCTGATCAGCGAATCGCCTCTGACCGCCATGAGCAACGCCCTGAATCTGGTCGGCCTCTGCGCGCTGCTGGTGGTGCTCAGCATTATCCCGATGGTGGGTTTTGACGTCATCTTCCAGCTGTACACCCACTTCAAAAAGCTGCGCATGTCGCGTCAGGATATTCGCGACGAGTATAAGCAGATGGAAGGTGACCCGCACGTGAAGGGGCGTATCCGCCAGATGCAGCGTGCCGCCGCCCGTCGACGCATGATGGAGGATGTGCCGAAGGCCGACGTCATCGTCACCAACCCGACGCACTACTCCGTTGCGCTGCGCTATGACGAAAACAAAATGAGCGCGCCGAAAGTCGTCGCGAAAGGGGCGGGACCGATCGCCCTGCGTATCCGTGAAATTGGCACGGAACACCGGGTGCCGATCCTGGAAGCCCCTCCGCTGGCGCGTGCCCTGTACCGCCATGCGGATATTGGACAACAGATCCCGGGACAGCTCTACGCCGCCGTGGCGGAAGTGCTGGCCTGGGTATGGCAGCTGAAGCGCTGGCATCTGGCCGGCGGTCAGCGGCCTGTGAAACCTGAGAACCTTCCGGTGCCTGCCGCGCTGGATTATATGAACGAGAAGGACACTGATGGCTAATCTGGTGGCAATGTTGCGCCTGCCCGGCAACCTGAAATCGACCCAATGGCAGATCCTGGCCGGGCCGATTCTGATCCTGCTAATTCTGTCGATGATGGTACTGCCGCTCCCGGCGTTCATCCTCGATCTGCTTTTCACTTTCAACATTGCGCTGTCCATTATGGTGCTGCTGGTGGCGATGTTCACCCAGCGTACCCTGGAGTTTGCCGCGTTCCCGACCATTCTGCTGTTTACCACCCTGCTGAGGCTGGCGCTGAACGTGGCGTCCACGCGTATCATCCTGATGGAAGGGCACACCGGGGCGGCAGCGGCGGGTAAAGTGGTGGAAGCGTTCGGCCACTTCCTCGTGGGCGGCAATTTCGCTATCGGCATCGTGGTGTTCGTTATCCTCGTTATTATCAACTTTATGGTTATCACCAAAGGTGCAGGGCGTATCGCGGAAGTGGGCGCGCGCTTCGTGCTGGACGGGATGCCGGGCAAGCAGATGGCGATCGACGCCGACCTGAACGCCGGTCTTATCGCCGAAGATGAAGCCAAAAAGCGCCGTGCGGAAGTGACGCAGGAAGCGGACTTCTACGGCTCCATGGACGGTGCGAGCAAGTTTGTGCGCGGTGACGCCATCGCGGGCATTCTGATCATGGTGATTAACGTGGTCGGCGGGCTGCTGGTGGGGGTACTGCAGCACGGGATGGACATGGGCCACGCGGCGGAAAGCTATACGCTGCTGACCATTGGTGACGGTCTGGTCGCGCAGATCCCGGCGCTGGTCATCTCCACGGCGGCGGGCGTGATCGTGACCCGCGTGAGCACCGATCAGGACGTTGGCGAGCAGATGGTTGGCCAGCTGTTCAGCAACCCGCGCGTGATGCTGCTGGCCGCTGCCGTTCTGGGCCTGCTCGGCCTGGTGCCGGGCATGCCAAACCTTGTCTTCCTGCTGTTTACGGCGGCGCTGCTGGGGCTGGCCTGGTGGATGCGCGGCCGTGAAATCCAACCGGCTGCGGAGCCTGCTCCGGTCAAAATGCCGGAGAATAACCAGGCCGTCGAAGCAACCTGGAACGACGTTCAGCTGGAAGACTCCCTGGGGATGGAGGTGGGGTATCGCCTGATCCCGATGGTCGATTTCCAGCAGGACGGCGAGCTGCTGGGCCGTATCCGCAGTATCCGTAAAAAATTCGCGCAGGATATGGGCTTCCTGCCGCCGGTGGTGCACATCCGCGACAATATGGACCTGCCGCCCGCGCGCTATCGCATCCTGATGAAAGGCGTGGAAATCGGCAGCGGGGATGCCTATCCGGGCCGCTGGCTGGCGATTAACCCCGGCACCGCAGCAGGCACGCTGCCGGGCGAGCAAACTATCGACCCGGCCTTTGGCCTGGCCGCGATCTGGATTGAAAGCGCCCTGAAAGAGCAGGCGCAGATCCAGGGTTATACGGTAGTCGAAGCCAGTACCGTGGTGGCGACCCATCTTAATCACCTGATCGGGCAATTCTCGGCCGAGCTGTTTGGCCGCCAGGAAGCGCAGCAGCTGCTGGACCGCGTCACGCAGGAGATGCCGAAGCTGACGGAAGACCTGGTCCCGGGCGTGCTGACCTTAACCACGCTGCATAAGGTGCTGCAAAATCTGCTCGACGAGAAGGTGCCGATTCGCGATATGCGCACCATCCTGGAAACCCTTGCCGAGCACGCGCCGATACAAAGCGATCCGCACGAGCTGACGGCGGTGGTGCGCGTGGCGCTGGGGCGGGCGATCACCCAGCAGTGGTTCCCGGGAACCGGAGAGGTGCAGGTGATTGGCCTCGATACGCCGCTTGAACGTCTGCTGCTGCAGGCTCTGCAGGGCGGGGGCGGCCTGGAGCCGGGCCTGGCGGACCGTCTGCTGGCGCAAACGCAGGAGGCGCTGGCGCGTCAGGAGATGCTGGGCGCGCCGCCGGTGCTGCTGGTGAACCACGCGCTGCGTCCGCTGCTGTCGCGCTTCCTGCGCCGCAGCCTGAGCCAGCTGGTCGTGCTGTCAAACCTGGAGCTGTCGGATAACCGCCATATCCGCATGACCGCGACGATTGGAGGGAAATAATGCGTAAATGGCTATGGATTTTACTCTTTCCGCTGGCGGCGCAGGCCGGTGGAGAGGGCTCCTGGCAGGCAAGCAGCATGGGGGTGACCCTCAGCAACCGGGGCGTTGCCATGTCCTCTCACCCGCTGTCGCCTTCTGAGGGCGTATCCGGCCTGATGGGACTGGTGGTCTGGAACTACCGGCTGATTGGCCCGACGCCTGCGGGATTGCGGGTACGCCTCTGCTCTCAGACGCGCTGTACGGAAATCGACGGTGAAAATGGCACAACGCAGGCGTTCAACGGCGTGCCGGCTGTTGAACCTTTGCGTTTTATCTGGGAAGTGCCGGGCGGGGGGCGTTTAATCCCGGCCCTGAAAGTGCAGAGCAATTCTGTCATCGTCAACTACCGCTAACATCCTGCCTGTTCGCCAGCCATCAGGGAATTCTGATGGCTGGATCTCAAAATCGACCTCACCTTTTGAAGAAAAAGAAACGCTGTTTTATAAATCAGTGACGCGCGTGACCATACTCTTTGCAATTTTGCCATTTACCCACTTCGTGATGGCAGAAACAGAAAGGTTTCAACAGGCCGATGCATTTACTGTAGCCGTATAAAAGCTCCCGGACGAGGCTTGCTTGCAGGGAGTCTCCCAAAACTGATTAGGGTTGACGGCAATGAAAACACGTAAAATTGGATTCGCAAATTATCTTGCTTACGGGTCAGGCGATTTCCTCGGGGCGGGTACCACCGCCCTGACGGCGGCCTGGCTTTTGTATTTTTATACCACCTTCTGTGGACTCTCACCTATCGAAGCAACGTTCATCTTTGCCGCGGCAAGGGTGCTGGATGCCCTGGTGAGCCCGTTAATGGGCTTTTTGACCGATAACTTTGGTACAACCTGGCTCGGCAAGCGTTTTGGCCGCCGCAAGTTCTTTATCCTGCTGGGTATTCCGTGTGTGTTCAGCTACTCGCTGATGTGGGTAGGGGACATGAGCTTCTGGTACTACCTGCTGACCTACCTGGTGTTTGATATTGTCTACACGATGATTCTGGTGCCATACGAAACGCTGGTGCCGGAAATGACCGATGACTTCAAACAGAAGACCAAGTTTTCCGGGGCGCGCATTTCTATGGCGCAGATGTCCGCCATTCTGGCCTCCTTCCTGCCGGGCATCCTGCTAACCCAATTCGGCAAAGACAACGCGGTTTCCTTCTTTTACGCAAGCCTGGTCTTCTCCGTGCTGTGCGCGCTGATGCTGACCTTTGTCTGGTGCTTCACCTGGGAACGCCCGAGAGAGGAGTGGTCTGAGGCGGCGCTGCGTGCCGAAGAAGAGAAGAAGAAGCTGACGCTGGGCCAGAGCCTGAACCGTCTGTTCGTGGAGCTGAGCTCTACGCTGCGGATTAAGATTTTCCGCCAGCATCTGGGCATGTACCTCGGCGGCTATATTGCGCAGGACGTCTTTAATGCGGTCTTCACCTACTACGTGGTGTTTGTGCTGATGCAGGAAGCGTCAATGGCGTCCAACCTGCTGGGCACGATGGCTATCTTCCAGTTCCTTGCGGTTATCGCCATGATCCCGCTGTGTATCCGCTTTGGGCCTGCGCCGTCCTACCGCATGGTGGTGGTGCTGTTTGGCCTGGCCTCTCTCTCATACGCCATGCTCTATTATGCCGGCCTGAGCGACGTCTATGCTCTGCTGTTGCTGATCTCTGCGATAGCGGGCCTGGGGCGCGGCGGCATCAACTACGTACCATGGAATACCTACACCTACATTGCCGATGTGGATGAAGTGATCACCGGCCAGCGCCGCGAAGGGATCTTCGCCGGCATCATGACCCTGACCCGTAAGGCATCTCAGGCCGGTGCGGTGATGCTGGTGGGCATTGTGATGCAGTTATCCGGCTTTGTTAGCGGTCAGAAAGTCCAGCCAGCGGAAGTGAGCCACACCATTCTGATGATCCTCAGCGTGGGCACCATCCTGGTGCTGCTCTGCGGCTTCCTCGTTTCCCTGCGCTTCAAACTTAATCTGCAGACCCACAGCACGCTGCGCGAGGAGACCGCCAAAATGCGCGAGTCTGACCGTGCGATACCCGAAGCTGCCACGCCGCAAGCCCGTGCCACCGTGGAGATGCTGGCCGGTATGCCCTATGAGTCACTGTGGGGCAACAACAACATCGGTTATCTGAATCGCAATAAGCCCGCGGCGCCTTCGCTGAAGGATCGCGCGGTACTGAATTCGACATACAACAGAGGTTAAGAAGATGAAAGTTTGGCCTGTCAAACATAGCCCGTTATTGCGTCAGCCAGAGCGTTTTATCGCCAGGGACGAGCTGAAATCGTTGATTCAGAGCGTGACGCATAATCTGGTGAATATCCACGACAAAACGGGCGAGTTTTTGCTGCGGCTGGACGACGGGCGCGTGATCGACACCAAAGGCTGGGCCGGATGGGAGTGGACGCACGGCGTCGGCCTTTACGGTATCTGGCAGTATTACTGCCAGACCGGCGACAAGGGTATGCGCGACATCATCGACGGCTGGTTCGCGGACCGGTTTGCGGAAGGGGCGACCACCAAGAACGTGAATACCATGTCGCCGTTCCTGACGCTAGCCTATCGCTATGAAGAGAGCCGAAACCCGGCCTGGCTGCCGTGGCTGGAAAGCTGGGCGGAATGGGCGATGAATGAGATGCCGCGTACGGAGCACGGCGGCATGCAGCATATCACCCTGGCGGAAGAGAACCATCAGCAGATGTGGGATGACACGCTGATGATGACGGTGCTGCCGCTGGCGAAAATCGGCAAGCTGCTCAACAAACCGGAGTACGTTGAAGAGGCGGTGTATCAGTTCCTGCTGCACGTGCAGAACCTGATGGACCGGGAGACCGGGCTGTGGTTCCACGGCTGGAATTACGACGGCAACCATAACTTTGCGCGTGCCCGCTGGGCGCGCGGCAACAGCTGGCTGACCATCGTCATTCCGGACTTCCTTGAGCTGGTCGATCTGCCCGAGAGCAACGCCGTGCATCGTTATCTGGTGCAGGTGCTTAATGCGCAGATTGCGGCGCTGGCGAAATGCCAGGACGAGAGCGGGTTGTGGCACACGCTGCTCGACGATCCAAATTCTTATCTTGAGGCGTCCGCTACGGCAGGGTTTGCCTACGGCATTCTGAAAGCGGTGCGTAAGCGCTATGTTAGTCAACAGTATGCTGACGTTGCGGAAAAGGCGATTCGCGGCATCGTAAAAAATATCTCGCCGGAAGGGGAGTTACTGCAAACGTCGTTCGGTACGGGGATGGGCAGCAATCTGGCGTTCTATCGCCAGATCCCGCTGACGTCGATGCCGTACGGACAGGCGATGGCGATACTGTGTCTGACGGAGTATTTGCGGAAATACTTCTGAACCTGTGGATATCCCCGGCGGCGCTGCGCTTACCGGGGCTACAAAATAAAACCCGGCGTTTGCCGGGTTTTTTGTATTACATACGTTCTACGGTTTCGATACCCAGGGTATCCAGACCCAGCTTCAGGGTCTTCGCCGTCAGCTGCGCCAGCTTCAGGCGGCTGTGACGGACCGATTCATTCTCCGCAGAGAGAATAGGGCAGTGCTCGTAGAAGCCGGAGAACAGACCTGCCAGATCGTACAGGTATGCACACATTACGTGCGGCGTGCCGTCACGCGCAACCACCGTCAGCGTCTCTTCGAACTGCAGCAGACGGGCAGCCAGCTGCGCTTCACGATCTTCCGTGATGGTCACGGTGGCATTCGCCAGCACGCTTTCATCGATATTGGCTTTACGGAATACCGAGAGCACGCGGGTGTAGGCGTACTGCATGTACGGTGCCGTGTTGCCTTCAAACGCCAGCATGTTGTCCCAGTCGAAGATATAGTCGGTGGTGCGGTTCTTGGAGAGATCCGCGTATTTCACCGCACCGATACCCACGGCGTTGGCCAGCTTTTCCAGCTCGTCGGCAGGCATGTCCGGGTTCTTCTCGGCCACCAGACGACGGGCGCGTTCCAGCGCTTCGTCCAGCAGATCGGAAAGCTTCACGGTCCCGCCCGCGCGGGTTTTGAACGGCTTGCCGTCTTTACCCAGCATCATGCCGAACATGTGGTGTTCCAGCGGAACGCTGTCCGGCACGTAGCCCGCTTTACGCACGATGGTCCACGCCTGCATCAGGTGCTGGTGCTGACGGGAGTCGATGTAGTACAGCACGCGGTCGGCATGCAGCGTCTCGTAACGGTATTTCGCACAGGCGATATCGGTGGTGGTGTAGAGGTAGCCGCCATCCTTTTTCTGGACGATCACGCCCATCGGTTCACCTTCCTTGTTTTTGTACTCATCAAGGAACACAACCGTTGCGCCTTCGCTCTCAACCGCCAGGTTTTTCGCTTTCAGGTCCGCCACAATGCCCGGCAGCATTGGGTTGTACAGGCTTTCACCCATCACGTCGTCACGGGTCAGGGTGACGTTGAGGCGGTTATAGGTGAGCTGGTTCTGAGACATGGTGATGTCGACCAGCTTGCGCCACATCTCGAGGAAGTATTGGTCGCCGCCCTGCAGTTTTACCACGTAGCTGCGCGCGCGCTCGGCGAAGGCTTCGTCTTCGTCGTAGTGTTTTTTGGCTTCGCGATAGAACCCTTCCAGGTCCGCCAGCGCCATTTCGCCCGCGTTTTCCTGCTGCTGTTTTTCCAGGTAAGCAATCAGCATGCCGAACTGGGTACCCCAGTCGCCCACGTGGTTCGCGCGGATCACCTTGTGACCGAGGAACTCGAGCGTGCGCACCGCGGCGTCACCGATGATGGTGGAGCGCAGGTGGCCAACGTGCATCTCTTTCGCCACGTTCGGCGCAGAGTAGTCGATCACCACGGTCTGTGCTTCCGGCTGGGAAACGCCCAGACGGTCAGACTTCAGCGCCGCGTCAACGTGGCTTGCCAGGAATGCAGGCTCAAGGAAAATGTTGATAAAGCCCGGACCGGCGATTTCGGTTTTGCTGGCAATGCCGGAAAGATCCAGATGCGTCAGTACCTGCTCAGCGAGCTGTCGCGGCGGCATGCCCAGTTTTTTAGCCACTGCCATCACGCCATTAGCCTGATAGTCGCCAAACTGTACTTTTGCTGACTGACGAACCTGCGGTTCGCAATCCGCAGGCGCACCTGCGGCAATCAGTGCCTGACTGACTTTTTCGGAGAGAAGAGCCTGAATATTCACCTGGATACCTTACTTTTTTGATGCGGGCTCACAACCACCCGCGCCAGTTAGAGAATTTAGGGCGGGAGTATACTGCAAATGCCTTCTGGCGTCAGCATCGCGGGGCCTGAAGATTGCTCAGAATCCAGGCGGTGAAGGTGTGCATAATCATGCAGTCGCAAAAAGCCGGATTCAGCGGTTGGTCAAAACAGGTCAACAGAGTAAATTAGCGGCTTTGCGACACGAAAAGAGAGTGAATTATGGCGAACTGGCAATCCATTGACGAACTGCATGATATTTCCGCAGATTTACCGCGCTTCACCCAGGCGTTCACAGAACTTGCCACCCGTCTGGGTCTGGATATCGCACCGCTTGAGGCCGATCACATCTCTTTGCGCTGTCATCAGAATGCCACCGCCGAGCGCTGGCGTCGCGGGTTCGAGCAGTGCGGCGAGTTGCTGTCCGAGAACATGATTAATGGTCGCCCCATCTGCCTGTTTAAACTGCGCGAGCCGGTGAACGTAGCCCACTGGCAATTCACCGTGGTGGAACTGCCGTGGCCGGGCGAAAAGCGCTATCCGCACGAAGGCTGGGAACATATCGAAATTGTCCTGCCGGGTGAGCCGGAGACGCTGAACGCGCGCGCGCTGGCCCTGCTGTCTGACGACGGCTTAAGCAAGCCGGGGATTTTCGTGAAGACCAGCTCTCCCAAAGGCGAGCGCGAGCGGTTACCTAACCCGACGCTGGCCGTCACGGACGGGCAGGTCACGGTGAAGTTTCATCCGTGGACCATTGAGCAGATCGTTGCCAGTGAAGCGTAAGAGATGTGAGTTCGCGCGGGGAATGAAAGCGGACCGCGTGTCATGATGGTGCGTTTAGTGGGATTTCAGGAGGATTAAATGGCGCTGCTGGAGATTTGTTGTTACAGCGTGGAGTGTGCCGTGACCGCGCAAGAACGCGGGGCTGACCGTATAGAACTGTGCGCGGCACCCAAAGAGGGCGGGCTGACGCCTTCTTACGGCGTGCTGAGGGCCGCCCGTCAGGCCGTCACGATCCCCGTTCACCCGATTATTCGCCCGCGCGGCGGTGATTTTTGTTACACGGCGGGCGAGTTTGGTGCCATGCTTGATGATATCGCGCTCGTTCGGGATCTGGGGTTCCCGGGCCTGGTGACCGGCCTGCTGAATGAAGACGGCAATATCGATATACCGCGCATGCGTCAGATTATGAGTGCCGCGCAGGGGCTGGCCGTCACTTTTCATCGCGCATTTGATATGTGTAAAGATCCGCTTCAGGCCTTTGATACGCTTGGAGAACTTGGCGTAGCGCGCGTTCTGACATCGGGTCAACAGGCGTCCGCTGAAAAAGGACTGCAATTAATTACGGAACTAAAAGCACATTCCGGTGTTCCAATAATAATGGCGGGTGCGGGAGTCCGCGCCAGCAATCTGGAACGGTTTTTAAACGCAGGGGTAGAGGAGCTGCACAGCTCCGCGGGTAAATGGATACCTTCACTTATGCGTTATCGCAATACAGGGTTGTCAATGTCGACGGATGCTGAAGCGGATGAGTATTCATGCTACGGCGTAGAGGGAGAGTCGGTTGCGGAAATGAAGTCGCTGATTGAGCGCTATCACGTGTAGCAACGTACCGATTTTTACCGCGCATCATGTCGCCCAATATGATGCTTGCTTGTACCAGGCCCCTGCAAATTACACAGGGGCCTTTTTTTCTCCTTCATATTTCAAGCCGCAGCCGCGTTGGCCGCCTCGCTCACCCCGGTCACTTACTGATGTAAGCTCCCGGGGATTCGCTGCGTTGCCGCCTTGCTGCAACTTGAACTATTTTGGAGAAAACGAGTTGAGAGTAGGCCGGGTAAGGCGTAGCCGCCACCCGGCAAAAGGCTACGGCTTGGTCGCAATCAACACCGCACGCATCGGGGCCGGATAGCCTTCGATGGTTTTGCTGTGGTCCGCCGGGTCGAGGAACTGCTCCAGCGATTCGGTGATCATCCAGTCGGTGCGGCGCTGCTCCTCGAGTGACGTCACGCTGACGTCGGCAATCCGCACGTCCACAAAGCCGCACTTCTCCAGCCAGTTCTTCAATGCCAGCGCGGAAGGGATGAAGTAAACGTTACGCATCTGCGCGTAGCGATCGCCCGGCACCAGTACGGCGTGTTCATCGCCCTCAATCACCAGCGTTTCCAGCACCAGCTCGCCGCCGCTGACCAGCTGATCCTTCAGTTGCCACAGATGCTCAAGCGGGGAGCGACGATGATACAGCACGCCCATGGAGAAGACGGTATCAAACGCTTTCAGAGCCGGGAGCTGTTCAATGCCCAGCGGGAGCAGGTGCGCGCGCTGGTCGTTACCCAGCAGCTTACGCACCGCTTCAAACTGGCACAGGAACAGCTGCATCGGGTCGATACCCACCGCCAGATGCGCGCCCGCGCCAATCATGCGCCACATGTGGTAACCGCTGCCGCAGCCCACGTCCAGAATGGTGCGACCGGTCAAATCGGACAGATGAGGCAGAACGCGATCCCATTTCCAGTCCGAGCGCCATTCGGTGTTGATATTCACCCCGTAGAGCGAGAACGGCCCTTTGCGCCACGGCATCAGGTTGCGCATCAGCGTTTCGATGCGGTTAATCTGCCCTGCCGGGAGCGGTGCTTCACTCTCGGCGGTGACGCTGTGCAGAAGATCCAGACGATGCGGGGTCAACTCCGGCAGATACTCCACCGCATTTGACCACTGCTTTAACAGGCCGTGCTGCTGATCGCGCTGCCAGGCGGCAATCTGCGCGGGCAGGGTTTCCAGCCAGTGGGAGAGGTGGTTTTTGGCAATCAGCTGATAGAAGTTGCTGAATTCGATCATGCCGGTTCCCCCGCCTTCAGCGCCACCAGAGAGCCAAAGTTAAAGCACTGGAACCACAGCTCGCTGTGCTCAAACCCGGCTTTGCTCAGGCGCGCCTTGTGGGTTTCGACGGAATCCGTCAGCATCACGTTTTCGAGCATGCTGCGCTTCTGGCTGATCTCCAGCTCGCTGTAGCCGTTCGCCCGCTTGAAGTCGTGGTGCATATTGAACAGCAGTTCGCCAACCTCGGCATCTTCGAAGCTGAATTTCTCTGAAAGCACCAGCGCGCCGCCGGGATTCAGCCCCTGATAAATTTTGTCCAGCAGCAGCTGGCGGTCTTCCGGCACCAGGAACTGCAGGGTGAAATTCAGCACTACCATTGAGGCGTTGTGGATTTCGATCTCGCGGATATCACCTTCCACCACGTCCACCGGAACAGGGGCTTTATAGGCGTCAATATGGCGACGGCAGCGTTCAACCATGGCCGGGGAGTTATCGACGGCAATGATTCGGCAGCCTTCGTGGTGAACGTTACGACGAACCGACAGCGTTGCCGCGCCGAGCGAGCAGCCCAGGTCATAGACCTGCGTGCCGGGTTGAACGAAGCGCTCAGCCAGCATGCCGATCATAGAGATAATATTAGAGTAACCGGGAACAGAGCGCTGGATCATATCCGGGAAGACTTCGGCTACCCGTTCATCGAAGGTCCAGTCGCCCAGGCTGGCGATAGGCGCGGAAAAAAGCGTGTCGCGATCTGACATAACGTAAAAATCCGGGAAAAATAAAGTGGCGTATTGTGCGCTAATGGAGGGAGAAAACCAACTCCCACGGCATATACCACAGGTTGGCCAGCACCATCAGCAAAAGCGAACACCAGGTCGCGCTCATGCCGGAACGACGCCAGCGGATTAAGCGGTGGTGAAAACCGTAATAATGCATCAGTCGGCCAGCAATAAGAAGCAGGCCACAAACGTGAACCATCCAGGTTTCTGCGCCATTCATCTCCATAAAAAGCAGCAGAATTAAGGCCGCGGGGATGTATTCGACCGCGTTGCCGTGAATGCGGATAGCGCTTTGCAGCTCTGAAAATCCGCCGTCACCGTAAGAGACGCGGTACAGCGTTCTGAGGCGCACAACATCAAATGAAAACTTAATCAGCAGTAATGCACCTAACACCGCATACAGCGCGCTGACCATACTAACTCCCTGTTTTTGGCAGATGGCACTTCACTATGATAGGGGGTGATATCAGAAAAGAGAAGATTGTTGTGGGATGGAGGGGGCGCTGCCCACGGACGGCACCGCGGCCTGCAAGGCCTGCCACAGAGCATCGACCAGTTCGGGTGCCTGGGCGATATCCGGCGTGTGCAAAAAGAGATAGGGCGTAGTGGTGTGCTCCCACTTCGCTAATTTTTGCAGCCAGACGGCGAACATCGCCTGATTTTGCTGCATGTTGTCGCTGCCGATAAACCTGACCATCGGATTTTGCGCGGTGACGATGGCGTGGACCGGCACTTTCGGTTTTTTGCGTTGCGCATCCACAATCGCTTCACTGTGCGGGATTGCACCGTGGACGGGGCGACTGTCGAGAATGACGCGGTTGACCGCACGTTCCAGCAGGCCGCGGTTGAGCGCTATTTCTGCTTCACCTTTGGCAAAAAATTCAGCATGCCTGACCTCCACGCCGTAGGTAAACTCGCGGGGCAGGGCATCAAGAAACTGCCACAGGGCAGGCAGATCGCGTGGGCCAAACGTGGCGGGAAGCTGGAGCCAGTATTGCCCAATACGGTTCGCCAGCGGCGACATGCGCGTAAAGAACTCTTCGGTTAAATCTCCGCAGTTGCGCAGCGCGGCGTTGTGGGAGATAGTCGCCGGAAACTTAAAACAGAAGCGGAAATCGTCCGTCGTTTGCGCCCGCCAGCGCTCGACAATCTCGGCTTTGGGCAGCGCGTAAAGGGTGGTGTTGCCCTCGACGCAGTTGAAGTGTCGGGCATACTCCTCAAGGCTGGTGATGCCCAGGCGCACCCATTTCGGGTGCGACCACTGGGGTAACCCCACATACATCATAGCGCGCTGAGGATCTCGTCCGTGCTGCGCACGCGACCGATGCGCGGGAAGATATGGGTCATGCTGCCCTGGTGCTGTTCCGCGGAGGCCGCGCTGCAGGCATCTTCGGCAATCACCAGATTAAAGCCCAGCTCCCACGCGTTGCGGGCGGTAGACTCCACGCCGATGTTGGTGGAAATGCCGCACAGGATAATCGTGTCGATACCGCGACGGCGGAGCTGTAATTCCAGATCGGTTCCGTAGAAGGCGCCCCACTGGCGTTTCGTCACTTCGATGTCGATGTCGCGTTTACCCAGCGCGGCCGGGTACGTCCACCAGTTTTCCGGCAGGGCATGAGCAGGCGCCTGGGCATCAACGGGCTGCTTTAACGCTTCGGCGAAATCGGCAGACCAGCCGACGCGCACCATGACAACCGGCGCACCGCTGGCGCGACATGCTTGCGCCAGGCGAGCGGCGCGGCTAACCACGTCATCCGCGGCGTGCGGGCCACCCGCGAAGGGCAGAATGCCTTCCTGTAAATCAATGACGACAAGCGCGGTTTTACTGGCATCAAGTGTTAACATCGTTACTCCCGTTAAATGAATCACTTCCGGACACCATACGACGTGATGGCCTGTTGTTGATCGGATAATTTTGTTAATTTTTGTGAGAATACGCAATAAGCGTGCAGCAAACGAGCGTCAGAGCGCGCTTCACTCTTATCGTCCGGCGGAATTTCCAGTATAATAGCCGCCTTTTTTCATCCAGTTGTGACATACAGAAAGCTGCGACATAGTAGCCTGCATACCAGGCGACATTCAGCCTGCGGCTAATTAAGGGATATCTCATGCGTACAGAATATTGCGGGCAGCTGCGTCAGTCCCACGTCGGACAGCAGGTGACCCTGTGTGGTTGGGTCAATCGTCGTCGTGATCTTGGTAGCCTTATCTTCATCGATATGCGCGACCGCGAAGGTATCGTTCAGGTGTTCTTCGACCCGGATCGCGCAGATGCGTTGAAGCTGGCCTCTGAGCTGCGTAATGAGTTCTGCATCCAGGTCACCGGCACCGTGCGCGCGCGTGACGAGAAAAACGTTAATGCCGACATGGCGACGGGCGCCATTGAAGTGCTGGCGTCTGACCTGGTTATCATCAACCGTGCAGAAGCGCTGCCGCTGGACTCCAACCACGTCAACACCGAAGAAGCGCGTCTGAAATACCGCTACCTGGATCTGCGTCGCCCGGAAATGGCTCAGCGCCTGAAAACCCGTGCGAAAATCACCAGCCTGGTGCGTCGCTTTATGGATGACCACGGTTTCCTCGACATCGAAACCCCGATGCTGACCAAAGCCACGCCGGAAGGCGCGCGCGATTACCTGGTCCCATCCCGCGTCCATAAAGGCAAATTCTACGCGCTGCCGCAGTCTCCACAGCTGTTCAAACAGCTGCTGATGATGTCCGGCTTCGATCGCTACTATCAAATCGTTAAGTGCTTCCGCGACGAAGACCTGCGCGCTGACCGTCAGCCAGAATTTACCCAGATCGATGTGGAAACCTCCTTCATGACCGCCGAGCAGGTGCGTGAGGTGATGGAAGCGCTGGTGCGCAGCCTGTGGAACGACGTGAAAGGCGTTGAGCTGGGCGATTTCCCGATCATGACCTTCGCTGAAGCGGAACGCCGCTACGGCTCCGACAAGCCAGACCTGCGCAACCCGATGGAGCTGGTGGACGTGGCAGACCTGGTGAAAGCCGTTGAGTTTGCCGTATTCGCGGGCCCGGCTAACGATCCGAAAGGCCGCGTGGCGGCCCTGCGCGTGCCGGGCGGTGCAGCCCTGAGCCGCAAGCAGATCGACGACTACGGCAACTTCATCAAGATCTACGGCGCGAAAGGTCTGGCCTATATTAAAGTGACCGAACGCGCGAAAGGTCTGGAAGGCATTACCAGCCCGGTTGCGAAATTCCTGAACGCAGAGATCGTGGAAGCCATCCTTGAGCGCACCGGCGCACAGGACGGCGACATGATCTTCTTCGGCGCAGACAACAAGAAGGTCATTGCCGACGCGATGGGCGCGCTGCGTCTGAAGCTGGGCAAAGACCTGAGCCTGACCGACGAAACCAAATGGGCGCCGCTGTGGGTTATCGACTTCCCGATGTTTGAAGACGACGGCGAAGGCGGCCTGACCGCGATGCACCACCCGTTCACCTCGCCAAAAGAGATGACGGCGGCAGAGCTGAAAGCGTCTCCGGAAGATGCGGTTGCGAATGCTTACGACATGGTGATCAACGGCTACGAAGTGGGCGGCGGTTCCGTGCGTATTCACAGCGGTGAAATGCAGCAGACCGTGTTCGGCATCCTGGGCATCAACGAGCAGGAGCAGCGCGAGAAGTTCGGCTTCCTGCTGGACGCCCTGAAATACGGTACGCCGCCGCACGCGGGTCTGGCGTTCGGTCTTGACCGTCTGACCATGCTGCTGACCGGCACCGATAACATCCGTGACGTTATCGCCTTCCCGAAAACCACTGCCGCAGCGTGTCTGATGACCGAAGCGCCAAGCTTTGCCAACCCGGCCGCGCTGGCCGAGCTGGGCATCGAAGTGGTGAAGAAGGAAGAGAAAAACTGATATGACATATAAGCTCCCCGTTTCGGTCCTGGTGGTCATTTATGCAGAAGACACGAAGCGGGTGCTGATGTTGCAGCGGCGCGATGACCCTGAATTCTGGCAGTCGGTTACCGGCAGTCTGGAAGAGGGGGAGACCGCGCCTCAGGCCGCCGCGCGTGAAGTAAAGGAAGAGGTCGCCATTGACGTTGCCCGCGAGCAACTGACCCTGAAGGACTGTCAGCGCACGGTGGAGTTTGAAATTTTTAGCCATTTACGTCATCGCTACGCGCCGGGTACCGAGCGCAATACGGAGTCGTGGTTCTGTCTCGCGCTCCCCCATGAACGGGAGATCGTGTTTACCGAACACCTGACCTACCGCTGGGTGAATGCGGCGGACGCCGCCGCACTGACCAAGTCGTGGAGCAACCGGCAGGCGATTGAAGAATTTGTAATTAACGCTGCCTGAGAAGGCGCGATTTTTGGAGAACTTTTTATGGCAGGTCATAGTAAGTGGGCCAACACCAAACACCGTAAAGCGGCACAGGATGCCAAACGCGGTAAGATCTTTACTAAAATCATTCGTGAGCTGGTAACAGCGGCACGTCTGGGCGGCGGCGATCCTGCCTCTAACCCGCGTCTGCGCGCGGCGGTGGATAAAGCGCTGTCTAACAACATGACGCGTGACACCCTGAACCGCGCCATCGCACGTGGCGTGGGCGGTGATGAAGACGCGAACATGGAAACCATCATTTATGAAGGTTACGGCCCTGGCGGTACGGCGGTGATGGTGGAGTGTCTGTCCGACAACCGTAACCGTACCGTTGCCGAAGTGCGTCACGCATTCACCAAAACCGGCGGCAACCTGGGTACAGACGGTTCCGTGGCTTACCTGTTCAGCAAAAAAGGCGTTATCTCCTTCGAGAAAGGCGACGAAGATGCGATCATGGAAGCCGCGCTGGAAGCCGGTGCTGAAGACGTCGTGACCTTCGACGACGGTGCAATCGACGTCTACACCGCGTGGGAAGAGATGGGTGCCGTGCGCGATGCGCTGGAAGCGGCTGGCCTGAAAGCGGACAACGCTGAAGTGTCTATGATCCCGTCCACCAAAGCGGACATGGATGCGGAAACCGCACCAAAACTGCTGCGTCTGATCGACATGCTCGAAGACTGCGACGACGTGCAGGAAGTGTACCACAACGGTGAAATCTCTGATGAGGTTGCAGCGACTCTCTGATGAGAGCGTGTAAATCCGTTACAGGAGACGCGTGATGTCGATTATTCTCGGGATTGACCCAGGCTCACGCGTCACCGGTTATGGCGTTATCCGTCAGGTGGGACGCCAGTTAACCTACCTGGGCAGCGGCTGTATTCGCACGAAAGTGGACGATCTGCCGTCGCGCCTGAAGCTCATCTATGCGGGCGTGTCGGAAATCATCACCCAGTTTCAGCCGGACTATTTCGCCATCGAGCAGGTCTTTATGGCGAAAAACGCCGATTCGGCGCTAAAGCTCGGTCAGGCGCGCGGCGTTGCCATCGTCGCTGCGGTGAACCAGGATTTGCCGGTATTTGAATACGCGGCAAGGCAGGTCAAGCAAACGGTGGTGGGCATTGGTAGCGCGGAAAAAAGCCAGGTGCAGCATATGGTGCGCACCTTGCTGAAGCTGCCCGCGAACCCGCAGGCGGACGCCGCCGACGCGCTGGCGATTGCGATTACCCACTGTCACGTCAGCCAGAACGCGATGCAAATGAGCGAGTCGCGGCTCAATCTGGCGCGAGGCAGGTTACGATAATCAGAAATCAGGCTGGATAAACATCCAGCCTTTTTTTATTATGTCGAAGTCAAAACATTTCCAGAACGCAGGAGCGTCACGTGATAGGCAGACTCAGAGGCATCATCATTGAAAAACAACCCCCGTTAGTGCTGCTGGAAGTGGGTGGCGTGGGCTATGAAGTCCATATGCCGATGACCTGTTTCTACGAGCTGCCGGACGCGGGCAAAGAGGCGATTGTCTTTACCCAGTTTGTGGTGCGCGAAGATGCTCAGCTGCTGTACGGCTTCAATAACAAGCAGGAACGCACCCTGTTCCGCGAGCTGATTAAAACCAACGGCGTGGGGCCGAAGCTGGCGCTGGCGATTCTATCCGGCATGTCCGCGCCTCAGTTCGTGAATGCCGTTGAGCGTGAAGATCCTGCGGCGCTGATTAAGCTTCCGGGCATCGGCAAGAAAACGGCAGAACGCCTGATTGTCGAGATGAAGGACCGCTTTAAAGGTCTGCATGGGGACCTGTTCACCCCGGCGGCCGATCTGGTGCTGACCTCGCCAGGCGCGCCTGCAACGGATGACGACGCCGAGCAGGAAGCGGTTGCCGCGCTGGTGGCGCTGGGCTATAAACCTCAGGAGGCCAGCCGTATGGTGAGCAAAATTGCCAAACCGGACGCCAGCAGTGAAACCCTGATTCGTGAAGCGCTGCGCGCTGCATTGTGAGGTAAAGGATGATTGAAGCAGACCGCCTGGTTTCGGCAGGCACTGTTCAGGCAGAGGACGTGGTGGATCGCGCGATTCGCCCAAAGCTGCTTGATGAGTATATCGGCCAGCCGCAGGTTCGTTCCCAGATGGAGATTTTCATCCAGGCGGCAAAGCTGCGCGGCGATGCGCTCGATCACCTGCTGATTTTTGGCCCGCCGGGCTTAGGCAAAACCACCCTGGCAAATATCGTGGCCAATGAAATGGGCGTGAACCTGCGCACGACCTCCGGTCCGGTGCTGGAGAAGGCGGGCGATTTGGCGGCGATGCTGACCAACCTCGAACCCCACGACGTGCTGTTTATCGATGAGATCCACCGCCTGTCACCGGTGGTGGAGGAAGTGCTTTATCCGGCGATGGAAGATTACCAGCTGGATATCATGATCGGTGAAGGGCCGGCCGCGCGTTCCATCAAAATCGATCTGCCACCGTTTACCCTGATTGGCGCAACGACGCGAGCCGGATCGCTGACCTCTCCGCTGCGCGACCGTTTCGGTATCGTGCAGCGCCTCGAGTTTTACCAGGTGGCGGACCTCCAGCACATCGTTGGCCGCAGCGCCCGCTATATGGGGCTGGAAATGAGCGAAGAGGGCGCGTTTGAAGTGGCGAAGCGTTCCCGCGGTACGCCGCGTATCGCCAACCGCCTGCTGCGCCGCGTGCGCGACTTTGCTGAGGTGAAGCACAACGGTTCGATTTCCGCCGACATCGCCGCCCAGGCGCTGGATATGCTTAACGTCGATGCCGAAGGCTTTGACTATATGGACCGCAAGCTGCTGTTAGCGGTGCTGGACAAGTTCTTTGGTGGCCCGGTCGGGCTGGATAACCTGGCGGCGGCAATTGGGGAAGAGCGTGAGACGATTGAGGACGTGCTGGAGCCGTATCTGATCCAACAGGGCTTCCTGCAGCGTACCCCACGTGGCCGTATGGCAACGGTGCGGGCGTGGAATCATTTCGGCATTACGCCACCGGCAATGCCGTAATGATGGGCAGGCGGGATGTTAAATTCCGCCTGCGACGCTGACCGATTATTCACCGCATCCGAATTATCATCCCTATTATTTTGGATATAATTATCCTTCATTTCATTTGAGATAATTTGCTCATTTCTTCTACGATGAATTTATAGCGACACCCATGCTATATATTCATCACCTCATCAGGAATGACAAAATGAAATTAATGAAGGTTATCTCTATAGCCGCTCTGACTATGGCAGCAATATCTGGCGTAGCGAATGCCGCTATTTCCCCAACTCAGATATGGCACATGGTAGATCAAAAGCTTGAAAATACCAGTAATGGACGGAAATTATGTATGACTGGCGTCGCTTTCGAGCAGGCGACGATGGAAGTATGCGGTTCTAAGCCAGATACGCAGAATATGCGTGAGCCCAATTTCGCCATGAATGGGGCACTGATGCTGGAGGCATATCCAGATTATGCTTACGCACCATTAAGCGGTAAAATTTATATACGCGAATATGATCCCATTGCGAGTCATTGGGACCATGTTAACGGACAGCTGAAAAAAGTCGACGCAGATGGTGTTCTCAAGTGTCTTGATATTGAAGGCGGTATAAACGTCCCTGGTGCCAAACTGCATTTAGCAACGTGTACCAATTAATAAAATAAGCACCGATAGTTTCTTCGGTGCTTATTTGCTTAAGCGCCCAGCCTGGACACACTCCTGCGGGCGTAAGTCCCGGCATGCGCCGATCGCAGCACATGAAGCGATGCACCACCCTCTATAGCGGTGGTCATCTCTGATTCAGGCATTCGGTTGTTTTTTCATCATGCTGAAAATAAACAGCACCGCCGCACTGAGCACCACTGACGGCCCGGCAGGCGTGTCGTAGAACGCCGAGAAGGTTAACCCACCCGTTACCGCAATCATCCCGATAATCACAGCCACACCGGCCATCTGCTCCGGCGTGCGGGCAAAACGACGCGCCGTGGCGGCGGGGATGATCAGCAGCGAAGTAATAATCAGCGCCCCGACGAACTTCATCGCGACACCAATGGTTAACGCCGTCACCAGCATCAGCAGCAGCTTAACCCGCTGCAGCTTCACGCCGTCGACAAACGCCAGGTCGGGGCTGACGGTCATCGCCAGCAGGTTACGCCACTGCCAGAGCAGAATACCGAGTACCACCAGTACGCCAATGGCGATGGAAATTAAATCGTCCGGCGTCACGGCCAGCAGGTCACCGAAGAGGTAGGCCATCAGATCCACGCGGATGTTCGACATCAGACTGACCACAACAAGGCCCAGCGACAGGGCACTGTGCGCCATAATGCCAAGCAGCGTATCAATGGCGAGGTGAGGGCGCTTTTCCAGCCAGACCAGACCGGCCGCCAGCAGCAGCGTGACCACAATCACCGCGTAAAAAGGGTTCACATCCAGCAGCAGGCCAAACGCCACGCCCAGCAGCGACGCGTGCGCCAGGGTATCGCCGAAGTAAGACATTCTGCGCCATACCACAAACGAGCCGAGCGGGCCCGCGGCGCAGGCAAGCATAATCCCGGCCAGCCAGCCGGGCAGTAACAGTTCAATCATGAGTGTCCGTTTCCCCGACGCAGTACGATTCGTCCCTGCAAATCATGGCGATGATTATGATGGTGGCGGTAAATGCCGAGCTGCTCAGCGCCGCGAGGGCCGAACATGGAGATAAATTCCGGGTGCATTGATACCACTTCTGGCGTGCCGGAGCAGCAGATATGGTGGTTGAGGCACAGCACTTCGTCGGTTTTGGCCATCACCAGGTGCAGATCGTGAGACACCATCAGCACTGCGCAATCAAGCTCGCGACGCAGCTGGTCGATCAGGTCATAAAGCGCAACCTGACCATTCACATCCACACCCTGAGTCGGCTCATCCAGCACCAGCAGCTGCGGGCTGCTCAGCAGGGCGCGGGCAAGCAAAACGCGCTGCGTTTCACCGCCGGACAGTTTTTGCAGCGGGGCATCAACAAGGTGGCCCGCCTGCACGCGCTTCAGCGCCGGGAGAATATCGGCCTTCCGCGTGCCGGGGCGCAGGCGCAGGAAACGGCTGACCGTCAGTGGCAGCGTGGCGTCGAGGTGAAGTTTTTGCGGCACATAGCCGATACGCAATTTTTCCTCGCGCCTGATCGCGCCCCGATCGGGGGCGACCAGGCCCAGCACCACGCGCACCAGGGTGGATTTGCCCGCGCCATTGGGACCGAGCAGCGTCAGAATTTTGCCGGGCTTCAGATCGAGCGACACGTCAGAGAGGACGCGGCGCTGGCCAAATGAGACCGAAATATTTTCGAGAGAAACCAATGTCGTCATGTCATTTTAAGCTTGAAGAAGTCAACGGATGTTATAATATCACATTTCACGCATTCACTACGATGATTAGTCGCATTATGTTACATAAAAATACGCTTCTTTTCGCAGCATTATCCGCTGCCCTTTGGGGGACAACCGCACAAGATGTTAACGCTGCGGTTGTCGCTTCGCTTAAACCACTCGGGTTCATCGCGTCGGCGATTGCTGACGGGGTAACGGAAACTCAGGTTCTGCTCCCGGATGGGGCATCCGAGCATGACTATTCCCTGCGTCCGTCAGACGTAAAGCGCTTACAAAACGCGGACTTAGTAGTATGGATTGGTCCAGAAATGGAAGCGTTCATGCAGAAGTCTGCAAAACAGGTTGCGGGCGAAAAGCAGGTTGCAATTGCCGACCTCCCCGGCGTGAAACCGCTGCTCATGAAAGGGGCGGATGACGACGGTGACGAACATGACCATCATGCCGCAGAGGGTGAAAAAGGTGATGGCGATCACCATCACGGCGAGTACAACATGCATCTTTGGTTATCCCCAGAGATAGCGCGGCTTTCAGCGGTTGCAATCCATGACAAATTAGTGGAACTTATGCCGCAAAGTCGAGCCAAGCTTGACGCCAACCTGAAGGATTTTGAGGCACAATTAGCCGCAACCGATAAGCAGGTAGGTAATGAGCTCGCACCGTTGAAAGGAAAAGGGTATTTCGTTTTTCATGACGCCTACGGCTACTACGAAAAACACTACGGTTTGACCCCGCTGGGGCACTTTACCGTCAACCCTGAAATTCAGCCTGGTGCGCAGCGTTTACATGAAATCAGAACACAGCTGGTTGAGCAAAAAGCGACATGCGTTTTTGCTGAGCCACAGTTCAGGCCAGCGGTCGTAGAAGCCGTGGCCAGGGGAACGTCCGTGCGCATGGGAACCCTTGACCCGCTAGGTACGAATATCCAGTTGAGCAAAGCGAGCTATTCGCAGTTCCTCAGCCAACTGGCGAACCAGTATGCGAGCTGCCTGAAAGGAGATTAACGAGGAAGTGAATACGTGCAACAGATAGCCCGCTCTGTCGCCCTGGCATTTAACAATCTGCCTCGACCCCACCGCGTTATGCTGGGGTCGCTTACAGTACTCACCTTAGCGGTCGCCGTCTGGCGGCCCTATGTTTACCACCCGAGTTCTGCCCCTATCATCAAAACCATCGAGCTTGAAAAGAGCGAAATCCGTTCTTTGCTGCCTGAAGCCAGTGAGCCTATCGACCAGGCGGCTCAGGAAGATGAAGCCATCCCGCAGGATGAACTGGACGATAAAACCGAGAACGAAGCGGGTATTCACGAATACGTGGTGTCTACCGGCGACACGCTGAGCAGCGTGCTGAACCAGTACGGCATCGACATGGGCAACATCAGCCAGCTGGCGGCGGCGGATAAAGATCTTCGTAACCTGAAAATTGGACAGCAGCTCTCCTGGACATTAACGGCCGATGGCGATCTCCAGCGTCTGACCTGGGAAATGTCCCGCCGCGAAACCCGCACCTACGATCGCACTGCAAACGGTTTCAAGATGACCAGCGAAATGCAGAAGGGCGACTGGGTGAACAACGTCCTGAAAGGTACCGTGGGCGCGAGCTTCGTCTCCAGCGCGCGCGATGCAGGCTTGACCAGCGGTGAAATCAGCTCGGTGATCAAAGCCATGCAGTGGCAGATGGATTTTCGCAAGCTGAAGAAGGGTGATGAGTTTTCCGTCCTGATGTCCCGCGAAATGCTGGACGGCAAGCGCGAGCAGAGCCAGCTGCTGGGCGTGCGTCTGCGCTCCGAGGGCAAAGATTACTACGCTATTCGTGCCGAAGACGGTAAGTTCTACGACCGCAGCGGTACGGGTCTTGCGAAAGGCTTCCTGCGCTTCCCGACGGCGAAACAGTTCCGCGTCTCCTCTAACTTTAACCCGCGTCGATTGAACCCGGTCACCGGGCGCGTCGCGCCGCACCGTGGCGTTGACTTCGCGATGCCGCAGGGTACACCGGTGCTGGCGGTAGGGGATGGCGAAGTGGTGGTGGCCAAACGGAGCGGAGCCGCCGGATACTATGTCGCGGTACGTCATGGCCGCACCTATACGACCCGCTATATGCACCTGCGTAAGCTGCTGGTCAAACCGGGCCAGAAGGTGAAGCGGGGCGACCGTATCGCGATCTCCGGCAATACCGGACGCTCTACCGGCCCGCACCTGCACTATGAAGTGTGGATCAACCAGCAGGCGGTAAACCCGCTGACGGCGAAACTGCCGCGCACCGAAGGCCTGACGGGTAAAGATCGTACTGATTATCTGGCCCAGGTGAAAGAGGTGATTCCGCAGCTGAGCCTGAACTAAGCCCTCTGTTTTTGTTAACAAAGCCGGCGCACACTGACGCCGGCTTTTTCTTTTGTGCGTGGACGGCTGCCTCGCTACACTATCTGAATAAAATTTTGCGTCATCAGACCCTGGATCCAGCATGGAAACCAAAAAAAACAATATTGAATACATTCCTGAGTTTGAAAAATCCTTCCGCCATCCGCGAAACTGGGGCGCCTGGCTTGGTGTCTATGCCTTTGCGGGGATGGCGTTGCTGCCTGCTTCCGTCCGCGATCCCGTTCTGGGGAAAATTGGCCGTCTGGCCGGACGCTTAGGCAAAAGCGCCCGCCGTCGCGCGCAGATCAACCTCTACTACTGTTTTCCTGAGAAAAGCGACGCCGAGCGCGAGGCAATCATCGATGAGATGTATACCACCGCGCCGCAGGCCATGGCGATGATGGCGGAGCTGGCGCTGAAGGGGCCGGATAAAATCGTCGATCGCGTTGACTGGAAGGGGCTGGACATTATCGAGGAGATGCGCCGCAATGACGAGAAAGTCATTTTCCTTGTCCCCCACGGCTGGGGGGTGGATATTCCGGCGATGCTGATGGCGTCTCAGGGTCAGAAAATGGCGGCGATGTTCCATAACCAGGGAAATAAAATCTACGATTTTGTCTGGAATACGGTCCGTCGTCGTTTTGGCGGACGCTTGCATGCGCGTAACGACGGCATTAAGCCCTTTATTCAGTCGGTTCGTCAGGGGTACTGGGGCTACTATCTGCCGGATCAGGACCACGGCCCCGAGCACAGCGAGTTTGTCGACTTCTTTGCGACCTATAAAGCGACGCTTCCCGCGATTGGCCGTCTGATGAAAGTCTGCCGTGCCCGCGTGATCCCGCTATTCCCGGTCTATGACGGCAAAACGCATCGCCTGAGTATTGAGGTTCGTCCGCCGATGGACGATCTGCTCACCGCGGATGACAATACCATCGCGCGTCGCATGAACGAAGAGGTGGAGATTCTGGTGGGGCCGCATGCTGAACAGTACACGTGGATACTGAAGCTGCTTAAAACGCGCAAACCGGGTGAAACAGAGCCCTATAAACGCAAAGAGCTTTATCCGCGGAAATAAAAAAAGCCCTCTCCAGATGGAGAGGGCTTTTTAACACGAGCGTTATTATTCGACGGTCATGACGCGGGTGGTGTTGGTTGAGCCGATGGTGCTCATCACATCGCCCTGGGTCACGATGACGATATCACCGGACACCAGATAGCCTTTGTCGCGCAGCAGGTTTACGGCATCGTGCGCCGCGGCAACGCCGTCATTGGTGCTGTCGAAGTGAACCGGCGTCACGCCGCGGTACAGCGCCGTCAGGTTCAGGGTACGTTCGTGACGGGACATGGCAAAGATCGGCAGACCAGAGCTGATACGCGAGGTCATCAGCGCGGTGCGGCCGGATTCGGTCATGGTGATGATCGCGGTAACGCCTTTCAGATGGTTTGCCGCGTACATCGCAGACATCGCAATCGCTTCTTCCACGTTGTCGAACTGGATGTCCAGACGGTGTTTAGAGACGTTGATGCTTGGGATCTTTTCTGCGCCCAGGCAGACGCGCGCCATCGCGGCCACGGTTTCTGCCGGATACTGGCCCGCGGCGGTTTCTGCTGAGAGCATCACCGCATCGGTACCGTCCAGCACGGCGTTCGCCACGTCCATGACTTCTGCACGGGTTGGCATGGGGTTGGTGATCATCGATTCCATCATCTGAGTGGCGGTGATCACCGCGCGGTTCAGCTGACGCGCGCGACGAATCAGCGCTTTCTGGATGCCGACCAGCTCAGGGTCGCCAATCTCAACGCCCAGGTCACCACGCGCAACCATCACCACGTCAGAGGCGAGGATCACGTCGTCCATGGCATCCTGATCGCAAACGGCTTCCGCACGTTCAACTTTGGCGACGATTTTGGTATCGCAGCCCGCATCGCGCGCCAGGCGACGGGCATAGTTCAGGTCTTCGCCGCAGCGCGGGAAGGAGACGGCCAGGTAGTCAACGCCAATCTGTGCGGCAGTCACGATGTCCGCTTTGTCTTTATCGGTAAGCGCTTCGGCAGAGAGACCGCCACCCAGCTTGTTGATGCCCTTATTGTTGGAGAGCGGGCCGCCGACGGTGACTTCGGTGAACACTTTCATGCCCTGAACTTCCAGCACCTTCAGCTGCACGCGACCGTCGTCGAGCAGCAGGATATCGCCAGGCACCACGTCGGCCGGCAGGCCTTTATAGTCAATGCCGACTTTCTCTTTATCGCCTTCGCCTTTGCCCAGGTTGGCATCGAGCAGGAATTTGTCGCCGATATTGAGGAAAACTTTCCCCTCTTTAAAGGTCGATACGCGGATTTTTGGACCCTGCAAATCGCCGAGGATAGCCACGTGGCGGCCCAGTTTTGCTGCGATTTCACGCACTTTGTCGGCACGTAATTTGTGGTCTTCTGGCGTACCGTGAGAGAAGTTCATGCGCACCACGTTGGCGCCGGCGGCGATAATTTTCTCAAGATTGTTATCGCGATCGGTGGCCGGGCCTAAGGTGGTTACGATCTTGGTTCTGCGAAGCCTTCTGGACATGTAATACTCCGTTGACTGAAACAACTTTGGTGTTGCGTGAACAATGAATCGGCCTTCATCTGCTGCAAGGCAGCGGAGAGTGGGCCGAATGCCGTAAATCGTTACATCGTAATTATTGGTTACGTCTTCGTTATCAACTATCAGGGAACATCGCTCTTTATAAGCAATTCTTTATCAAAACGCGATTCCTTCAGCGCTTCCTTGACCCGCTTCAAGTTATCCCGGAATTTTGCGCCCCGACGTAAGGTAAAACCGGTCGCCAGCACGTCAATGACGGTGAGCTGCGCCAGTCGGGACACCATCGGCATATAAATGTCGGTGTCTTCCGGCACGTCGAGAGTGATCGCCAACGTCGCCTCCCGCGCCAGCGGCGTGCCTGCCGTGGTGAGGGCGATCACCATGGCATCGTTTTCACGGGCTAGCTGGGCCAGCTCGACCTGACTCTTGGTGCGGCCGGTATGCGAAATCAGCACCACGACGTCATCTTCACTGCAATTCATACAGCTCATGCGTTGCAGGACAATGTCATCGGAATAAATCACCGGAACGTTAAAGCGGAAAAATTTATTCATAGCGTCATGCGCCACGGCGGCCGACGACCCGAGACCAAAGAACGCAATCCGCTTGGCCTGGGTGAGTAAATCCACCGCGCGATTCACGGAACTCATGTCCAGAGACTGACGGACGTGGTCAAGCGAAGCCATTGCCGATTCAAAAATTTTCGCGGTATAGGCATCAACGCTGTCGTCTTCATCCACATTACGATTAACATAAGGGGTGCCGTTAGCCAGACTTTGTGCCAGATGCAGTTTAAAATCAGGAAAGCCGCGCGTTTCCAGGCTGCGACAAAAGCGATTGACGGTCGGTTCGCTCACACCCGCTTCCTGTGCCAGAGCGGCGATGCTTGAATGAATCGCCTGAGCGGGGGAGGCGAGAATGACCTCGGCCACTTTTCGCTCGGATTTGCTAAGGTGTTCCAGTTGAAACTGGATTTTTTCCAGCATGTTCATGTTAACAGGACGCTCATGGGTGTAAACGATTTCATAAATTGATGAAATCCTGATTCGATTTAGCCGATATTACCCTTGTGGCTTCCATAAAGGGTAATATTCGACAAGATAATGTTGTTGTTTTTTTTCATAACTTGATCGGTGTCGGGTTTTGCTGTGACCCTGTTGCGCAAAGAAACGACGGTTGTTGCGTCATTGTCCCGTCGTAATCACCCAAAGGGTGAAAAATCGCGGTATCGCACGCGACGATAAGCGCTAATGGTTTCGGGAATGACGTAAAAGCAGTACAGTGCATTGTAATAAAATTACAACGATACCTGGCAGAAGTACCAGGTGATCCAACTGAGGAGAATGACATGGCGGTAACGCAAACAGCCCAGGCATGTGACCTGGTCATTTTCGGCGCGAAAGGCGATCTTGCACGCCGAAAATTGCTGCCTTCCCTGTATCAACTGGAGAAAGCGGGCCAAATTCACCCGGATACCCGTATCCTGGGCGTAGGGCGCGCCGACTGGGACAAGGACGCTTATACCAAAGTCGTCCGCGAGGCGCTCGAAACTTTCATGAAGGAAAAAATTGATGAAAGTTTGTGGGATACCCTGAGCGGACGTCTCGATTTCTGCAACCTGGACGTCAATGACGTCAGCGCGTTTAGCCGCCTGGGCGCGATGCTGGATCAGAAAAACCGTGTCACCATTAACTATTTCGCCATGCCGCCAAGCACCTTCGGCGCCATCTGCAAAGGTCTCGGCGAAGCCAAACTGAACGCCAAACCGGCGCGCGTTGTGATGGAGAAGCCGCTGGGTACTTCCCTTGCAACCTCGCGTGAAATTAACGACCAGGTGGGCGAGTTCTTTGAAGAGTGCCAGGTCTACCGTATCGACCACTATCTCGGTAAAGAGACGGTGCTGAACCTGCTGGCGCTGCGTTTTGCGAATTCACTGTTTGTGAATAACTGGGACAACCGCACTATCGACCACGTGGAAATCACCGTGGCGGAAGAGGTGGGAATTGAAGGTCGCTGGGGTTACTTTGACCAGGCCGGTCAGATGCGCGACATGATCCAGAACCACCTGCTGCAGATTCTGTGCATGATTGCCATGTCTCCACCGTCAGATTTAACGGCGGACAGCATCCGCGACGCCAAAGTGAAGGTGCTGAAGTCGCTGCGCCGCATCGACCGCTCTAACGTGCGCGAGAAGACCGTCCGCGGTCAGTACACCGCCGGGTTTGCGCAGGGCAAAAAAGTGCCTGGCTACCTGGAAGAAGAGGGCGCGAACAAGTCCAGCAACACCGAGACGTTCGTGGCGATCCGCGTGGATATCGACGACTGGCGCTGGGCGGGCGTGCCGTTCTACCTGCGCACCGGTAAACGTCTGCCGACCAAATGTTCCGAAGTTGTCGTCTACTTCAAAAACCCGGAACTGAA
Source organism: Enterobacter cloacae complex sp. ECC445 (assembly GCF_021892025.1). Taxonomy (NCBI): domain Bacteria; kingdom Pseudomonadati; phylum Pseudomonadota; class Gammaproteobacteria; order Enterobacterales; family Enterobacteriaceae; genus Enterobacter; species Enterobacter cloacae complex sp. ECC445. The sequence goes on from NZ_JAKLRZ010000001.1 coordinate 126,919, forward strand.
CCTGTTCAAAGAGTCCTGGCAGGAGCTGCCGCAGAACAAGCTGACCATTCGTCTGCAGCCGGACGAGGGCGTGGATATCCAGATCCTGAACAAAGTGCCGGGCCTGGATCATAAACACAACCTGCAGACCACCAAGCTGGATCTGAGCTACTCCGAAACCTTCAACCAGACGCACCTGGCCGATGCTTACGAGCGTCTGCTGCTGGAAACCATGCGCGGTATTCAGGCGCTGTTCGTGCGCCGCGATGAGGTGGAAGAGGCGTGGAAGTGGGTCGACTCCATCACCGAAGCCTGGGCTGCCGATCAGGATGCGCCAAAACCGTATCAGGCGGGCACCTGGGGGCCGGTCGCGTCGGTGGCAATGATCACCCGCGATGGCCGCTCCTGGAACGAGTTTGAGTAAGATAATCCGCTAGCTCGAAAGTGTTATTTTACCGGTAACATGATCTAACACAGCTCGTGGCACAATTTTCAACTTTTAAGCTCCGCGTGGATTCACCCGCGGAGCTTTTTTTATTACACTGCCGGAAGTGATTTTGCCCCTGAGCTCCGGACAGCAAGCGTTTCAGCGTTGTTAACAACTGCCAGCGACTTTGTAAACTCCCGAGCCCGGACAGATAAATTAGAGGAGCTTTTATGAATCCGACATTGTTACGCGTAACACAGCGCATTATCGAGCGCTCGAAAGAGACCCGTTCGGCCTACCTCGCCCGGATTGAACAGGCAAAGAGCAACACCGTCCACCGATCCCAGCTGGCATGCGGAAATCTGGCGCACGGCTTCGCTGCCTGCCAGCCTGAAGATAAAGCGTCGCTGAAAAGCATGTTGCGTAACAATATCGCCATCATTACCGCCTATAACGATATGCTCTCCGCGCATCAGCCGTACGAGGTCTACCCGGACATCATCCGTAAGGCGCTGCACAGCGTGAACGCGGTGGGCCAGGTGGCGGGCGGCGTACCCGCCATGTGCGACGGCGTGACGCAGGGGCAGGACGGTATGGAGCTCTCTCTGCTGAGCCGCGAAGTGATCGCCATGTCCGCGGCGGTGGGCCTGTCGCACAACATGTTTGATGGCGCGCTGTATCTCGGCGTATGCGACAAAATTGTCCCGGGCCTGGTGATGGCGGCGCTGTCGTTTGGGCATCTGCCTGCGATCTTCGTGCCGTCCGGTCCGATGGCAAGCGGTTTGCCGAACAAGGAAAAAGTGCGTATTCGCCAGCTGTACGCGGAAGGGAAAGCAGACCGCCAGGCGCTGCTGGAGGCGGAAGCCGCGTCCTACCATGCGCCGGGGACCTGTACGTTCTACGGCACGGCCAACACCAACCAGATGGTGGTGGAGTTTATGGGGATGCAGCTTCCGGGCTCGTCCTTTATCCAGCCGGACGCGCCGCTGCGCAAGGCGCTGACCGAGGCTGCGGCCCGTCAGGTCACGCGTCTGACCGGCAACGGCAACGAATGGATGCCGATGGGCAAAATGGTCGATGAAAAAGTCATCGTCAACGGGATTGTCGCCCTGCTGGCCACCGGCGGATCGACCAACCACACCATGCACCTGGTGGCCATGGCGCGCGCGGCGGGCATTCTGATTAACTGGGATGACTTCTCCGAGATCTCATCCGTGGTGCCGCTGATGGCGCGCCTGTACCCGAACGGCCCGGCGGACATCAACCACTTCCAGGCCGCAGGCGGCGTACCGCTGCTGATGCGCGAGCTGCTGAAGGGCGGTTTGCTGCATGAAGACGTGAATACCGTGGCGGGCTTTGGCCTGCAGCGCTACACCCAGGAGCCGTGGCTGAACAACGGCGAGCTGGACTGGCGTGAAGGCGCGAGCGCGTCTCTTGATGCGCAGGTGATTGCCACCATCGATAAACCGTTTTCCCCTCACGGCGGTACCAAAGTGCTGAGCGGCAACCTCGGTCGCGCGGTGATGAAGACCTCTGCCGTACCCGAAGAGAGCCAGATTATTGAAGCGCCAGCGGTGGTGTTTGAAAGCCAGCACGACGTATTACCCGCCTTTGACGCCGGTCTGCTCGATAAAGACTGCGTGGTGGTGGTGCGTCACCAGGGGCCGAAAGCCAACGGGATGCCAGAATTACATAAACTTATGCCGCCACTTGGTGTATTATTGGACCGCCGTTTCAAAATTGCGTTAGTCACCGATGGACGCCTCTCGGGCGCATCCGGTAAAGTGCCTTCCGCTATCCACGTGACGCCGGAAGCCTACGACGGCGGTCTGCTGGCGAAAGTGCGCGACGGCGATACGATCCGCGTGAACGGCCAGACGGGCGAGCTGACCCTGCTGGTCGATGACGCCGAGCTGGCGGCACGCAAGCCCCATATTCCTGACCTGAGCGCCTCGCGCGTGGGGACCGGACGCGAAATGTTCAGCGCGCTGCGTGAGAAACTCTCCGGTGCCGAGCAGGGCGCAACCTGTATGACGTTTTAAGACGACTTGATTTTAACGATCTGGCGAGAGAAAACTCTGATGAAAAACTGGAAAACAAGTGCAGAAGCAATCCTGACCACGGGCCCTGTCGTGCCGGTTATCGTGGTAAACAAGCTGGAGCACGCTGTACCGATGGCGAAAGCGCTGGTTGCGGGCGGCGTTCGCGTTCTGGAAGTGACCCTGCGTACCGCCTGCGCGATGGACGCGATCCGCGCGATTGCCAAAGAAGTGCCGGACGCCATCATCGGTGCGGGTACCGTGACGAACGCAAAACAGCTGGCTGAAGTGACCGAAGCGGGCGCACAGTTTGCCATCAGCCCGGGCCTGACCGATTCGCTGCTGAAAGCCGCGACCGAAGGCACTATTCCGCTGATCCCGGGCATCAGCACCGTCTCTGAACTGATGCTGGGCATGGACTACGGTCTGAAAGAGTTCAAATTCTTCCCGGCGGAAGCGAACGGCGGCACCAAAGCGCTGCAGGCGATTGCCGGTCCTTTCTCACAGGTACGCTTCTGCCCGACGGGCGGGATCTCTCCTGCCAACTACCGTGACTACCTGGCGCTGAAAAGCGTGCTGTGCATCGGTGGCTCATGGCTGGTTCCGGCGGATGCGCTGGAAGCGGGCGACTGGGATCGCATCACAAAGCTTGCTCGCGAAGCGGTGGAAGGCGCGAAGCTGTAAGTCATTCGCCGCATGAAAAACGGGCCTTTCGGCCCGTTTTTTTATCCTGCTACCTTGATGCTCGCAGCGGCCGCTTTCGCTCTCGTTACGGCGTCGTCCACGCTATCCCCGGTGGCTAATGCCACGCCAAGACGGCGGGTTCCGTCGATCTCCGGCTTGCCGAATAAACGTACCTGCAACCCGGTCCCCACCGCCGCGTCGACGTTAGCAAACGTGACGTTCTGGCTGGTTAGCTGCGGCAGAATCACCGCCGAGGCGGCCGGGCCGTACTGACGGATACCGCCGACGGGCAGGCCGAGGAAGGCGCGCACGTGCAGGGCGAACTCGGAGAGATCCTGCGAAATCAGCGTGACCATGCCGGTGTCATGCGGGCGAGGGGAGACTTCGCTGAAAATCACCTCATCTCCGCACACGAACAGCTCCACGCCGAACAGGCCATAGCCGCCCAGCGCCAGAACGGTTTTCCTCGCGATCGCCTGCGCACGCTCCAGCGCCAGGGCGCTCATCTGCTGCGGCTGCCAGGACTCGCGGTAATCGCCATCCTCCTGGCGGTGGCCAATCGGATCGCAGAAATGGACGCCGTCAACGGCGCTGACGGTCAGCAGGGTGATCTCGAAATCAAACTTCACGACGCCTTCGACAATCACGCGACCGGCTCCGGCGCGGCCACCCTGCTGGGCATAATCCCACGCCTTGTCCAGGGTGCTGCTGTCGCGGATAAAGCTCTGGCCTTTTCCGGAGGAGCTCATCACCGGCTTAACGATGCACGGGTAGCCAATTTCGTCTACGGCCTGCAGGAACTCAGCTTTATCGCCCGCAAAGCGGTAGCTTGAGGTGGGCAGCCCCAGCTCTTCCGCCGCCAGGCGGCGAATGCCTTCGCGGTTCATGGTCAGCTTTGCGGCTTTCGCGCAGGGCACAACGCGCTGGCCTTCCTGCTCCAGGGCGATCAGCGTGTCGGTCGCGATGGCTTCAATTTCCGGCACGACAAAATCGGGTTTCTCACGCGCGATGAGGTCGCGAAGGGCATCGCCATCGAGCATGTTAATCACATACGCGCGGTGGGCGACATGCATGGCGGGCGCATCGGCGTAGCGGTCTACGGCAATCACCTCCACGCCTAAACGCTGACACTCAATGGCCACCTCTTTTCCCAGCTCGCCCGATCCTAACAGCATCACTCGCGTCGCCGCAGGTCGCAGCGCGGTTCCTAAACGAATCATAACAATCCCCCTGAAAAAGTTGCGCGCAGTATAAACGAAAACGTTTGCGTCTGTCTTGTACGTGGCTAAGTGCGGGGTAATAAATTTGCGCTTCTTTAGCCCGCCCAGACATTTCCTGACGCCTGCTCGCTTACGCTGTGGAACATGTACACCGTTAAGTGAGGGAAACCATGTCTGGCTGGCTAAATCAACTGCAGTCCCTGTTAGGGCAGAAAACATCCTCTTCCGGCGAGCGGGACCTCAGCAAGCTGCTGGTGCCCGGGGCGCTCGGCGGGCTGGCAGGCCTGCTGGTCGCGAATAAATCCTCGCGCAAGCTGCTGGCAAAGTATGGCACGGGCGCGCTGCTGGTCGGTGGGGGTGCCATCGCGGGCACCGTTCTGTGGAACAAATACAAGGACAGGGTTCGGACCGCGCACAGCGATGAACCGCATTATGGCGAGCACACCTCGCCGCTGGATCTGCGTACCGAACGGCTCATTAAGGCGCTGGTTTTTGCCGCGAAAAGTGATGGGCATATCGACGATCAAGAACGCTCGGCGATCGAGCAGCAGCTGCGCGAAGCCGGTGTTGAAGAGAAGGGCAGAGCGCTGGTGGCGCAGGCCATCGAGCAGCCGCTCGATCCCCAGCGCCTGGCGCAAAGCGTGAAAAATGAGGAAGAGGCGCTCGAGCTCTATTTCCTCAGCTGCGCCGCCATCGATATCGATCACTTTATGGAGCGAAGCTACCTTAACGCCCTCGGCGACGCGCTGAAGATCCCTCAGGACGTGCGTGAGGGCATTGAGCGGGATATTCGGGAACAAAAACAGGCGTTACAGGGATAGTCCCCGCCGTTGCGGCCCGGTTTCGCTTGCATCATGCGTGGGTTTTGCCAACCTTATAGGGTGTAAAACTCAAAAGAAAGATGACATGCCACCGAAAGCCCGACGTATTCCTTATGCGATCGCCACGCATGGCGATACGCGTATAGACAACTATTACTGGCTGCGGGACGATTCGCGTTCCCGGCCAGAGGTGCTCGACTATCTGCACGATGAAAACGACTATGGCCGCAGGGTTATGTCCAGCCAGCAGACGCTGCAGGACCAGCTGCTGAACGAGATGGTGCAGCGCATTCCCCAGCGCGATATCTCCGCGCCCTGGACCAAAAACGGCTATCGCTACCGCCATATTTACGAGCCCGGCAACGAGTATCCCATCTACCAGCGCCAGTCGGTGCTCAGCGCCGAGTGGGATGCGTGGGATATTCTGCTGGATGCCAACCAGCGCGCGGCCCACAGCGAGTTCTATACGCTGGGCGGCATGTCCATCTCGCCGGATAACGCGGTGATGGCGCTGGCGGAGGATTATCTCTCCCGGCGCCAGTACGGCCTGCGTTTTCGCAATCTGGACACCGGCAACTGGTATCCGGAAATGCTGGAAAACGTCTCACCGGATTTTGTCTGGGCCAATGATTCCGAGACGGTCTATTACGTTAAAAAGCACGCGTCGACGCTGCTGCCGTATCAGGTGTGGCGACATACCGTGGGAACGGACTCCGCTGGCGACGAGCTGGTTTACGAGGAGAACGACGAGACCTTTTATGTCAGCCTGCATAAAACCTCCTCTCGCCACTATGTGATTATCTTCCTTTCCAGCGCGACGACGTCAGAAGTTCTGCTGCTGGATGCCGAATTGCCCGACGCCCAGCCGCTCTGCTTCCTGCCGCGCCGCAAGGATCACGAGTACAGCCTGGATCACTTCCAGCATAGCTTTTATCTGCGCTCGAATCGCGAGGGGAAAAACTTTGGTCTCTATAAAACCAAGGTGCGCGACGAGCGCAAGTGGGAGGTGCTTATTCCCGCGCGGGAGCAGGTGATGCTCGAAGGGTTCACCCTGTTTACCGACTGGCTGGTGGTGGAAGAGCGCCAGCGAGGGCTGACCAGTATCCGGCAAATCAACCGAAAAACCCGGGAAGTGGTGGGGATTGCGTTCGACGACCCGGCCTACGTGACGTGGATTGGCTTTAACCCTGAGCCCGAATCGTCGCGGCTGCGCTACGGCTACTCGTCCATGACCACGCCGGACACCCTGTTCGAGCTGGACATGGATACCGGGCAGCGCCAGGTGATTAAGCAGACCGAGGTCAAAGGGTTTGAGTCTGAAAACTACCGCAGCGAGCACCTGTGGGTCACCGCCCGCGACGGCGTCGAGGTTCCCGTCTCGCTCGTCTACCATAAGGCCCATTTCCAGAAAGGGAAAAACCCGATCCTGGTCTACGGCTACGGCTCCTACGGCTCAAGCATGGACGCCGATTTCAGCAGCAGCCGATTAAGCCTGCTCGACCGCGGCTTTGTTTTCGCCATCGCCCATATTCGCGGCGGCGGTGAGCTGGGTCAGCACTGGTATGAAGACGGGAAATTCCTGAAAAAGAAAAACACCTTCAATGACTATCTCGACGTTTGCGATGCGCTGATCGATCAGGGCTATGGCGATCCGCAGCTCTGCTTTGGCATGGGCGGCAGCGCGGGCGGCATGCTGATGGGGGTGGTTACCAACCAGCGTCCAGAGCGCTTCAAGGGGATTGTCGCGCAGGTGCCCTTTGTCGATGTGGTGACGACCATGCTCGATGAGTCCATTCCGCTGACCACCGGGGAGTTTGAGGAGTGGGGGAATCCGCAGGATGAGATTTATTATCGCTACATGAAGTCGTACAGCCCGTACGACAACGTGGAGGCGAAAGCCTACCCGCACATGCTGGTCACCACCGGTCTGCATGATTCTCAGGTGCAGTACTGGGAGCCGGCAAAATGGGTGGCAAAACTGCGGGAGCTGAAAACCGATGACAACCTGCTGCTGCTCTGTACCGATATGGATTCCGGACACGGGGGGAAATCGGGGCGATTCAAATCGTACGAAGGCGTGGCCCTGGAATATGCCTTTTTGATAGGCCTGGCGCAGGAGACGCTGCCAGGCCGTGCGGAGCGTTAGGCGTCGCCGAGATAGTGCTTCAGCGTTAAGCGCAGCTCCGGGCTCATTCTGTCGAGGTTGTTATACAGCCAGCGCAGATAGCCCAGGTCCTTATCCGCCACCTCGGACACCGGCTTCCCGCGATATTTACCAAAGGTAAAGGTGGTCAGCAGCGCGGGACGACCGGTGATCGTCGCCATATCATCCGGCGTCCAGCCTGAGGTATTCATAATATCAATCAACAACGCGGCGGTGATATAGCAGTCATACAGGGCGCGGTGATGGTGAAGCCCCTCAGGGGTACGGACGCTGAGCTTGCGGGACTTGTATAGCGCCATGTTACTGTATTTAATTCCCGGCCAGAGACGGCGCGCCAGCTTCATGGTACAAATCCATTCGCCCGGCATTTCAGGCAACACGCGGCGGTCAAAGCTGGCGTTGTGCGCGACGTACCACGGACTACCGTAGTAGTGGGGAATAATCTCTTCGATCCACGGCTTATCCGCCACCATCGATTCAGTAATCCGATGGATAGCCATCGCCTGAGGGCTGATGGGGCGATCGGGACGCACCAGATGGCTCATTGGGTTGACGATTTTACCATCAACCACGTCGACAGAGGCCACTTCCACAATTCCGCCCTGAAGATCGCAAGTTTCGGTATCGATGACGCGCAGCATTGAAAACTCCTGAGCTTAAAACGCCTAGCCTAAAGGAATGATATCGCCTTGCCAACCCTCTCCGCCGAGCGTGCCGGTCAGCAGCAGCTCGCCCTTATCCGCGCGAACGATCAGCTGGCCCCTTTCATCCCACAGGGCGCTACCGCCGCAGGCGTTCGCCATCAGCACCGCAATGGCATATTTATGCGCGAAGCGCTGCAGGGTGCTGATGGACTGCCGCCAGCGGTTATCTTCCACTGACTGACAGCTGGTAACCAGCGTGGCTCTGGGGTCGAGATTGGGGGAATCGGCATGGGCTTCAAGAATGCTGAGCTGCTTTTCCCCCGGCACCAGGCTGGCACCGCTACCCTGTGGGTAGCGCAGAATGCGGCGGCGAGCGGGCGTAAACAGCGCGAGGCCTTTCAGGCGCTGGCCGTTTCGCTCCAGGGGGAGCCCTGCAATCACGGTAAGCCGGTGAGAATGCGCCGCCTCGAGCAGCGGTTCCAGCTGCGCGTCGCCGGGTGGAGGAGGTAACGTCGTTGAATCCGAGCCCGTTAACGAGAGTTCCGGGAAGACCAGCAGATCGCACCGCTGCCGCGCGGCTTCGGCGATGAAGCGCAGGTGATTCGTAACGTGGTCATCCACGCTCTGATGCTGACGGCCATACTGGGCTGCCGCTATATTCCAATGTGACATCGTGACTTCCTTATACACTGAGTCGCAGAGATTTAAGAATACACCTAAATTTATCAGGGCTTTCTTATCCTGCCAGATTCCGCGTAAGGAAGTGTAACGACTCGTTAAGCTTATTTAACTTTAGGCTCGTACGGTAAACGGGAAAGGTTAACCGAGGCGAGACGGTGGGCGATTAATCTTTCGCGAAACCAGTCGCGCAGATGGGTGGGCTGTTCCCGCTCAACGACTTCAGCCACGATGGGCATGTTGTAACGCTCTTTGAACGCGACGCCTGCGGCAGCGAGATCGACATTCACTTTATCCATCTCGTCCTGTGGAAGGGCGGCCAGATTGATCTTCATTACCTTCTCCTTTTTATGCGGCGGCAACGTTACCGCGATTGCACGACGATGACAAGCGGAGGCAGGATGATCCTCGACTCGTTTATTATACAGCGTTATTCTTTAGCATACAGACATAACAAAAAGGAATGATTGCGATGGGTTTCCCTGTTTCCCGCGCGGTATGCGCACTGGTTTTTGTGGCCTCGACAATGATGACCTCCTCCGTGCTGGCCCATGCACATCTAACACAGCCGATCCCGGCCGCAGACAGCGTGGTGAGCGCTCCGCAGGCAATTACGCTGAATTTTTCAGAGGGTATCGAACCGGGATTTAGCGGCGTGGTGGTGACGGACGCGCAAAAGCAGGTCATTAAAACGGGTACCGCTACGCGAGACGACAAGAACAAGGCTCAGCTCACCGTTCCGCTGGAACACGCGCTGGCATCCGGGACGTATCGGGTAGACTGGCACGTCGTCTCCGTGGACGGCCATAAAACCAAAGGCAGCTATCGCTTTAGCGTGAAATAGCATGCTGGCGCTGTGTTATATCGGGTTGCGCTTTGTCCATTTCGCGGCGCTGATGCTGGTTTTTGGCAATGCGCTTTACAGCGTCTGGTTTGCGCCTTCCTCTCTTCAGCGGCTAATGTCGCGACGTTTTGCCCGACGGCAGCGCGTGGCATCTCTAATCAGCCTGACTACCGCGATGGTGATGTTTGTGCTGCAGGGCGGGCTGATGGGTGACGGCTGGGGGGACGTGCTTAACCCTCTGGTCTGGCAGGGCGTTCTGGGAACGCAGTTTGGCAGCGTCTGGCTGTGGCAAATCATCCTCGCCGCGATGACGGTCGGTGCCGCATGGCTGGCGCCGCTGAAAGGTTCGCGACTGCTGCTGCTCGCCATGGGCCAGCTTATCCTGCTGGCGGGAGTAGGGCACGCGGCGATGAACGACGGCCCGCTGGGGGCGTTACAGCGGGTTAATTATGCCTTCCATCTGATATGCGCCGCGACCTGGCTTGGTGGATTACTGCCCCTGCTGTTCTGCATGCGCCTGGCGAAGGGGCGCTGGCAGAATGCCGCCATCTTTACCATGATGCGCTTCTCGCGCGTTGGCCACTATGCGGTCGCGGGCGTGCTGCTCACCGGCGCGCTCAATGCGCTATTGATCCTGGGCATCCATATTCCCTGGCAGGCTGGCTACGTGCAGTTTTTGTTGTTCAAATGTGCGCTGGTGGCGTTGATGGTGGTAATTGCGCTGGCAAATCGGTATTTTCTGGTGCCACGGTTTCGTCCGGAGAGCGGGCGAGCACAACAGATTTTTATCAGGATGACACAGGCAGAAGTGGTGCTGGGCGCGCTGGTACTGGCAACGGTCAGTCTGTTCGCCACCTGGGAACCCTTCTGACAAGGTTAAATATCATATGAAAAAGACAGTACTTACTCTCATATTGCTGGCCTGCACCGGGAGCGCGTTTGCCGCACCGCAGGTTATCACGGTCAGTCGTTTTGAAGTGGGCAAGGACAAATGGGCGTTCGACCGTGAAGAGGTGATGCTGACCTGCCGCCCAGGCCATGCGCTGTATGCCATCAACCCGAGCACGCTGGTGCAATACCCGTTAAACGATGCCGCAGAGCAGCAGGTCGCCAGCGGCAAGAGCAGCGGCCAGCCGATTAGCATTATTCAGATCGATGACCCGGCGCATCCTGGACAGAAGATGAGTCTGGCACCGTTTATTGAGCGCGCCGACACGCTCTGCTAACGTTCAGGTTTCCAATAAAAAACCGCAGATGCTTGCGAAAGCACTGCGGTTTTTCACATTTAATGATGCTCTGGCGCTTTTTTTCCAACCGCTTTAGCTGTGGACTGGAAAACCTGGCGTCGTCATCTATTCTTAAAAGGCAAGGCGACTTAGCCTGCATTAATGCCAACTTTTAGCGCACGGCTCTCTCCCAAGAGCCATTTCCCTGGACCGAATACAGGAATCGTATTCGGTCTCTTTTTATCTGCATGAAAGTAAAAGACTCATCCTTGCATTGCCTCACTTCTGCAGCGCACGTCCTGTGCGGCTGGTTAAAACATAACACACTACGGCAGGCAGTCGTCCAGCCCTTTTTGCCTGTTTTGTTAAATTTTCGTGTGTAATTCAAAAAAGCACGCGCGGGGTCTGAAAGTGCGACTTAACCGACGCCTCTATCTCATCGAGGAGCTCAAAGCGACGGCGGTATTCGGCTCGTTTTTTACTGGCAATCTCTTCGAGGGATTTCCGCTCCATCTGTAGCGGCAACTGCCAGCAGAAGGCCGAGAGCTTTTTGCCGTCCAGCGATCCCCAAAACTCATCGTAGCTGGCGTGGAAATGGCGGCCTTTGCTCAGGCGATATCGCAACGCGCGGAAAACGTGCCCCTCGTCGCTGACGGCAAAAATCGCCCGGACAGAGGACTGCGCGGCCAGCTGGAAAAGGACTTCCATCAAAACGCGCTTAGGGAACAGGCCGTGGCAGGCGCGGGTGGCCTGCTTAATGACGTCTCGCGATACGCTGCGACGGGGGCCCTGAAGCCCGCCGATGACCATGACTGGCTGTCCGTTGCTGCGCGCGACGCTAAAGGTCAGGCTCGCCAGCAGCGTATTCTCGCTGTCGTGAAGCCAGAGGGTGCTTTCGCCTTCACGCTCGGCTTTACCCGCAGAGGACGCGTTGACCGTAAAGGTTACACCGTCTTTGGCATGAAACTGCGCGATGGTTTGCTCCAGCGGGCTGGTCAGGGCCTGAGCGAGAGCGCTCTCTTTCAGGCTATCAATCCAGTAATAGTGGTTAACAATCGCGTCGGCGCGATCGTTAGCCGTCAGGCCACGCATCAGATACTGCCGGTGGGTCTTGCTGGGCAACGTAATCTGTGAGGCGAGCAGCTTGTCGAAATCACCCCGGCCGGAAAGGGCTTCCAGCATGCGGCGTGTAGAGGACCAGAACAGCAGCGAGCGTAAAAGAAACTTCAGGCGATATTCGCGTTTCCGCCAGATTGGCCCCGGCACGCGTTTGCCGTTTACCAGCTCGGAAATAATATTTGTGCGATGCGGGTAAAAAACATCGTTATGCAGGTGCGTATTAGACACGTGAAGACCCCTCTTTTTTTCTACCCTTATTCTAAAGAGCCAATAAAAAGGGATTAATAGTGTGAGGATCTTTATTTCTGTTTGGTTTACCGTTTGTTTCACTTGGTGAGGACCGTGCCTGGCTGTTGCCTTTTCTACGACGGCTATACTGTTAAATGGAGGTGCTATGTATCAGCGAATTGAAGGTGGAATGTGGCGTCACGTCTGGGTTGTCAGCGATATACACGGCTGTTATCAGTGGCTTATGGATGAACTCAGGCGCCGTCACTTTAACCCGTATGAGGATTTGCTTATTTCAGTCGGGGACATGATCGACCGTGGCCCTGACAGCGTTAAATGCCTGCAGTTAATGAATGAAAAATGGTTTCGCGCGGTGCGGGGCAACCATGAGCAAATGGCGCTCGACGGTCTGGATAATAACGATTTTTCTCTCTGGACGATAAATGGCGGAATGTGGTTTGCGCATCTTGAACGCGACCAGCAGGCGCTTGCGCTGTCGTTGCTCGACGCCTGTCGCGATTTACCGCATATCATCGAGATAACCTGCGCGAACGGTCTGAATGTGATTGCCCATGCTGATTATCCGGCCGCGGAATACGGCTGGCAAAAACCGGTGAGCGCCCATCGCGTCTTATGGGACCGCGATCGGCTGATGGGATTTATGGTAGGCAAAGGGCAGGGCATCAGCGGGGCGGATCATTTCTGGTTCGGACATACGCCCGTTGACAAACGGTATGATTTTGACAATCTTCACTACATCGATACGGGTGCGGTATTTGACGGTTACTTTACGCTGGCGCAGCTGCAGTAATAAATAACCCGCCTTCGGGCGGGTTCTCTTTAGGTCAGGCAAGACGCATGACCCAGGCATCGGTTTTACTATCGTAATGCTCACGGTAAAGGACAGAATGTTCGCCATCAAGTATTGCCGGGACGCTGGTGTCTGCATCCCATGCATCGAGCTGCATGCACAAATCCGGGTCGGATTTGCAGGGAATACTTAACGTTCGATCGCCTTGCGCTTCGCCGCGCAGCTCTGCGTCGTCGATCTCAAAAGCGCCAATACGCACGCTGGTTTTCGTCATAGTGCTCTCCGGGTCGGTTGTCAAAATCTGGTATGACCAGTACGGTCCCCATTTTTGATCGTAGACAAGGAGAGCAAAATCGCCAGTAAAAAAATGCGCTTTTTTTCAGGCCGTGCGATCGTTACCGGTAAACAGCCGACCGTCCCGAACCAGCTCGCGCGGATAGCTGTTTTTCAGCCTCGAGCCGACCTTTTTGGCCAGCCCCAGCGGGTAGCCCTGATACGTCACTATCACTTCATCACCTGATGGGGTGCCGTCCGGATAGACATCGCGACCCCGGTACCACTCTTCGGCTTCCTGATGCGTCAGGGCAAAGGTATTCTCGTGGCCGGCAAGGGCGATGGCGGCCTCATGCTGCCAGCGATAGCCTTTATTATGCACTTCCGCCAGGCGGATCCCGATACGGGAAAAACGGATCTTTCCGATAAGCGGCTCTATCGCAGCCGGGAACAGCCATATCTCTTTATCACGCATCCAGAGGTTCAGGCTCTCATCCCAGACCAGGCCAACCTTGCGGGCGGCGGCTTCAAGCTGCGCAGCGTCGCGACCTTTAAGAGGGGCAAACGGGAAGTTGCCCACCTTGAATTTCGGTGCAGGCAGGGGAGCAATCCCCTGCGTTTTACGCAGACGCGCCACAAAGAATCCTTCGCAGTCGTAGATCTGCGGGAACACGTGGAGGAACCCCTCGGGGGTCACGGCCTCTTCTGCTGACGTGAACAGATCGTTAAGCGGCAGAAATTCGACTGCCTCCGGATATTGCGCCTTCAGCCACAGGCAGACGTCTTCGTTTTCATCGCGGTTTAAGGTGCACGTTGAGTAGACCAGCGTGCCGCCAGGGCGCAGGGCATGAAATGCGCTCTCGATCAGCTCGCGCTGGGTGGCGGCGATCTCAAGGTTGCTCTCTACTGACCAGTTCTTTAACGCATCGGGATCCTTACGCACCACCCCTTCGCCGGAACAGGGGGCGTCCAGCAGAATGGCGTCGAAGGCTTCCGGTACGGCGGCGCCAAACACGCGTCCGTCAAAGTGGGTCAGGGCGACATTGTGAATACCGCAGCGGCTAATGTTGGCATGCAGCACCTTCACGCGGCTGGCGGAGAATTCGTTAGCAAGGATCGCCCCGTGGTTGCCCATCCGGGCGGCAATTTGGGTGGTTTTTGAGCCCGGCGCGGCGGCAACATCCATCACGCGTTCAGGCGCGTTGCCATCGGCAAACAGGGCGGCTACCGGCAGCATGGAGCTGGCTTCCTGGATATAGAACAGGCCGCTCAGATGTTCAGCGGTACTGCCCAGCGGCAGTGAGGCTTCGTCATCGCGTTCGATCCAGAACCCCTCAGCACACCACGGTACCGGCGTCAGCTGCCAGCCGTACGGGGAGACCAGCGCCAGAAAATCCTCGACGCTGATTTTCAGCGTGTTGACGCGAATACTCCGGCGCAGCGGACGCTGGCAGGCGGCGATAAAATCGTCTAGCGACAGGTGAGAAGGAAGCGCCTCGCGCATCTGCGCCAGGAATTGTTCAGGAAGAAATACGGAGTTTTGAGCCACGGGCACACCACAGGGAAAAGTTCAGGCGCGCAGTGTAGCATAAAGGCTCCGGTGCGGTGACACCGGAGCCTGTCAGATTAACGCGGCAGGGCGGTTCCCCATTCGCGCCACTCTTTCGGTTCGCTCTCGAGCAGCAGGAAGTGTTTACCCGGCTGCGCTTTTGGCGCCAGCGGCGTTCCCGGCGGCGTGGCAAAGGCAATGCCGCCGCGAATGAACTGGTTAAAGGTGCCGGTTTTCACCACGCCGCCCGTCAGGCCAAAGTCCAGCGAATAGCCGGATGCCAGCCAGAATACCGAGTTATTACGCACCAGGTGCTGATATCGCTCGCTGATGCGTAACGCCACCATGACGCGGTCGGACAGCGTGCCGAGCGTGAGGCCCGTAACCGTCCCCACCTCAATGCCGCGGAACAGAACCGGCGTGCCGATATTCAGCGAGCCCGCTTCCGGCACCTCCACCACGATGCTCAGGCCGCCCAGGTAGCGCGAATCGGTGATCGTGGCTTCCTGCAGCTCGAAATCACGACGGGCATTGCCCTGGCCTGGCTCAACGTTGATGTACGGCTGTAAAATGGTGTCGAGATGCTCAACGCCCGCCGCCGAGATCTGCGGCGTGACCACCGAGAAGCGCGAACCCGTGCGGGCGAAGGTCTGTACGTATTCCGGGTAAAGCACGGCGGTGGCCTGCACTTCGTTGCGCGAGGTGATTAGCGTCAGCTTCTGAATCTGCCCGATATCAATGCCCAGATAGCGGATAGGCATGCCTTCCGCCAGCTTACCGGCGTCAAAGGCGTGCAGGGTAATCTGCCCACCCACGGCACGCGCGGCGGTTTCGGACGGGAAGAGAATCCGCTTATCGCCTTTGCGCAGATTCGCGCCCGCGCCGCTGAGGTTATCGAAGCTAATCGCCCCTCGCAGGGCGCGCGAGAGCGGGGAGGCCTGCACGGTCAGCCCGTTACCGTTGAGCTGAACTTTCGCGCCGCCTTCGGCCCAGAAGACGCTGTTCGGCGTCAGCAGCTTGCGATATTCCGGCTTGATGTGCAGTTCGATATCAAACGCGTCCGCGCGTGGGCGAACGGCGATCACTTCCCCGACTTCAAACTTGCGATAAAGGACCACGGACCCTGCCTGAACGTCCGGCAGCGTCTCGGCGCTTAAGGTCAGCGTGGTGGTAGGCAGATCGCCCAGGCTGTTTTCAATGGCTTTCTCCAGGTTGGCATACAGCGGGTAGCTGTCGCGCACGGGGCCTTTGTCGCCCGGCAAAATGCGGATGCCGCCGTTGACCCATTCGCTGGCGCTGGCACCGAGGAATTCCACGCCGTCCAGACCCACCTTCACGTCAACGCGGCTGTTCACCACGAATTTGCTGTCGCCATGCACCAGGTCGCTATATTGCGGATCGATGGCGACCGAGAAGGTCACGCCATTCGCCGAGAGCTTGCGCTCCAGCACCTGGCCGACCTGCACGCCGTGTAAAATCAACGGCTGACCGGCTTCGATGCCGTAGCTTTCTGGCGCATTCAGCGTGACCGTCACCACGCCCGGCTTTTGCAGCAGCGCTTTATCCGCCGGGGCAATCACGAAGCTGTTGCTGGGCTGACCTTCACCCGGGATCAGCTCAAAGGTATTCCCGGTCAGCAGGGTGCTGAGGCTGGCATCGTTCAGGGAGATCTTTGGACTGCGCATCTCGATGCGCGTTTTCTCGCGCAGGAGATCGACCACGCTCGGATCGACCGTCATTTCGCCGGTAACCGATCCGCCCGGGTTGAGCGTCATTTTAGTGAGCTGACCGACCTGCAGACCCTGATACATCAGCGGCGTTGAACCGGCTTTCAGCCCCTTAGCATCGGGCAGGGCGAGCTTGACGATCACGCCGCGCTGGCTGTGCGCCAGGTCGGCATACAATCCGAACGAGTCATCAGCGGTGGCCGGGCTCGAGTTTTCCGGGGAGTCAAAGGCAATAGCGCCATTCACTAGCGCGGCCAGGCTTTCCAGCTTCACCTTCGCACCGCTCAGGCTGAGGTCCGCATCCACGCCGGACACGTTCCAGAAGCGGCTGCCCTTTTTCACCAGATTGGTGAAGCGACGCTCGATCAGCACGTCGATGGTGACGCCCTGTTTATTTGGGTTGATCGCGTAATCGTACACGCGGCCAACGGGGATCTTACGAAAATAGACCAGCGAGCCGCTGTTCAGGGAACCAAGATCCGGCGCCTGCAGATGGATCATCAAATCGCCGTTATTGAGGCGATACTTGGGCTGCGTATCCAGGGCAACAAAGTGATCCTGCGGTTCGCCTTTGCCCGGCATCATGCCAATGTAGTTACCGCCCACGAGGGCATCCAGCCCGGACACGCCGGCCAGAGAGGCTTTCGGCGTCACCAGCCAGAACTGCGTTTCGCTGCGCAGGGCATCCTGCATGTCAGATTTGATACTGACCCGCACCTGAATCTTGTTCAGCCCTTTTCCAAGGGAGATGTCCTGAACCGTCCCCACCTCAACCCCCTGGAATCGAACGGGCGTTCGCCCGGCGACGATGCCGTCGGCGGTCTGGAAATCAATGGTGACGGTACTCCCGCGATCTTCATAGCTGGTCCAGATCAGCCAGCCCGCAATCATCAGCGCGATGACGGGCAGCAGCCAGAATGGCGAAATGCGGCGTTTAGTTTTAATTCTCGCTTCAGTCGGCGAAGCGGGGGTTTCCTGACTCATGTGCATCCCAAAGTAAGCGGCTATCCAGCCATTCCACAGCAAGAATAGTTAATATCACCGCAGAGCCGAAATAAAAAGCCGCGGGTCCCATTGTAAAAGCAAGTAACTGATCGCGATTGATGAGCGACATCATCAGCGAAATTACGAAGAGATCTAACATTGACCAGCGGCCAATCCAGGTGACGAATCGCAGAAGCAAAATGCGGGTCCGTAAGCCCTGTTCACACTTTAAGTGAATGCTGATGAGCAGGGTAAACATCACTACCACTTTGGTAAAGGGAACCAGGATACTGGCGATAAAGACAATTGCCGCCACCCCGACATTGCTGTGCGCAAGGGAGATAATCCCCGAGAGGATAGTATCCTCCTGACGCCCGCCATTCACGTAAATGATGGAGATCGGCAGCATATTGGCCGGGAGCAGAAACACCAGGGAGGCAATCAGCGCGGCCCAGCATTTTTGCAGGCTGTTGTTACGCCGCAGCCTCAACGGAATATGGCACCGCGGGCAGCGTCCACGCGCGTCCGGCAGCCCGGTATAGTGGCATCCCAGACAGACGCGCAGATTTTCATCGGGACGCGTGGCGGGGCGCTGAGGATAAAACCGCTCCCAGAGCTGCTCAACGTTCAGGTGAATCAGCGTCAGGATGCTCAGCAATACCAGGCAAATAAAGGCAAAGAGCCCGATACCGGGCTGCAGGAAGGCATAATCCTGCACTTTTATTGACGCAACGCCCACGCCTACCAGATAAATATCGAGCATCACCCACTCTTTAAGCTTATCCAGCATCAGCAGCACCGGGCGAAGGTTCATGCCGAGAATATTACCAAACCAGAGATAGGCAATGGCGGCGACCAGCACCAGCGGTGCGCCAACGGTGCAAAACAGCACCATGGCGGCGGTAATCGGATCGCCCTGACGGGTCATCTGCCAGATCCCCTGCAGCACGTTGGCGTCAATGCGTACGCCGAGCAGGTAGAGCTTCAGCAGCGGCTCGCTCCAGGCGAAGGGCATCAGCAGCAGCATGGTGACGGCCATGGCGGCGAGGCGGGTTAGCGACCAGTCGCGACCATCACGAATTTTGGCGTCGCAGCGGGGACAAAAGGCACTTTGGTGCGATTTCATCTTCGGCAACATAAAAAGCGTATCGCACTGGGGGCAACGCTGATAATGTGCACGTGGCAAAGCTTCGCTTACCGTATGGACGGTTATCTTTCTTGTCGGCGTAATTTTGGTTGTTTTTAAGGCCATCAGCTGCGCACAAATAAGTATTGTTGAAAGTTATAATAACTCATGAACGGATTCATCTTGAGCATGAGCGCATTTAATGCTTATTTTAATAGGCTATGCGGTAATTTTGTAAGACAACTAAGTGATTGAATAATGAACAAAACAGAATTCTACGCGGATCTTAACCGCGATTTTAAGGCATTGATGGCGGGTGAGACCAGCTTCTTAGCCACTCTGGCAAATACTAGCGCATTGTTGTTTGAACGTCTCTCTGACGTAAACTGGGCAGGCTTTTACCTTCTTGAAGGTAACACGCTGGTGCTTGGTCCTTTTCAGGGCAAACTGGCCTGCGTGCGTATCCCGGTAGGGCGTGGCGTATGCGGCACGGCGGTGGCTGAAAATCAGGTACAGCGCGTGGAGGATGTACACGCGTTTGACGGACACATTGCCTGTGATGCCGCCAGTAATTCTGAAATCGTTCTGCCGCTGGTGGTCAAAAATCAGATTATTGGCGTTCTGGACATCGACAGTACGGTCTTCAGTCGCTTTACAACCGAGGACGAACAGGGGCTGCGCGAGCTGGTGGCGAATCTGGAAAACGTACTCGCTGCAACCGATTATCAAAAATTCTTTGCGAGCGTCGCAGGATAATCAACGGATAACGTAGCATTTACTGATAGCGTCATTATAATGACGCCTGTTCATGCCTGCGCTTGTTGGCAACGTCCGTTGTAATCAGGAAATTTCATGGAAAATCAACCTAAGTTGAATAGCAGTAAAGAAGTTATCGCATTTCTGGCCGAGCGTTTCCCGCAGTGCTTCAGCGCGGAAGGTGAAGCTCGTCCCCTGAAAGTCGGTATTTTTCAGGATCTGGTGGCGCGTGTTGAAGGGGAAATGAACCTCAGCAAAACTCAGCTGCGTTCCGCCTTACGTCTTTATACTTCGAGCTGGCGCTACCTGTACGGTATCAAACCTGGCGCGACCCGCGTGGATCTCGACGGCAACCCGTGCGGTGAGCTGGACGAGCAGCACGTTGAGCACGCGCGCAAGCAGCTTGAAGAAGCCAAAGCACGCGTTCAGGCACAACGTGCAGAACAGCAAGCGAAAAAACGCGAAGCCGCCGCGGCAAACGGCCAGGAAGACGCGCCTCGCCGCGAGCGTAAACCACGCCCTGCGCCGCGTCGTCACGATAATAACGATCGCAAACCGCGTGCAGACAAACCAGCAGCAAAAGCCCCGCGTGCCCCTCGTGAAGAGCCGCGCCATACGCCGGTTTCTGACATTAACGCCCTGAGCGTAGGTCAGGCGCTGAAGGTAAAAGCGGGTAACAATGCTATGGACGCCACCGTACTGGAAATCACCAAAGATGGCGTTCGTGTACAGCTGACTTCTGGTATGTCAATGATTGTACGCGCAGAACACTTGTTGTTCTGAAACGGAGGCCAAGCCTGGCATGAACACTTTTTTTAAGCTCACCGCGCTGGCGGGCCTGTTTGCTATAACAGGTCACGCTTTTGCAGTGGACGATATCACGCGTGTTGATCAAATTCCGGTACTCAAGGAAGAGACGCAGCACGCGACGGTGAGCGAGCGCGTGACCTCACGTTTTACCCGCTCGCACTATCGTCAGTTCGATCTCGATCAGGCCTTTTCGGCCAAAATCTTTGACCGCTATCTGAACTTGCTGGATTACAGCCATAACGTTTTGCTCGCCAGCGATGTCGAGCAGTTCGCTAAGCGTAAATCCGAGGTGGGTGACGAGTTGCGTTCAGGCAAGCTGGATCTGTTCTACGATCTCTACAACCTGTCGCAAAAGCGCCGCTTTGAACGCTATCAGTACGCGCTGAAAGTGCTTGAACGTCCAATGGACTTTACCGGCAACGACACCTTCAATCTGGACCGCAGCAAAGCACCCTGGCCGAAAGATGAAGCCGAGCTGAATGCGCTGTGGGACGGTAAGGTTAAATACGACGAGTTAAGCCTCAAGCTCACCGGCAAAGACGAAAAAGAGATCCGTGACACGCTGACGCGCCGTTACAAATTTGCCATTCGTCGCCTGGCCCAGACCAACAGTGAGGATGTTTTCTCGCTGGCCATGACGGCCTTTGCGCACGAAATCGATCCGCACACCAACTATCTTTCTCCGCGCAACACCGAACAGTTCAATACCGAAATGAGCCTTTCTCTGGAAGGTATCGGTGCGGTGCTGCAGATGGACGATGATTACACGGTGATCAATTCGATGGTCGCTGGCGGCCCGGCATCCAAAAGCAAAGCGATTAGCGTAGGCGATCGTATTGTGGGTGTAGGCCAAACCGGCCAGAACATGGTTGATGTGATCGGCTGGCGTCTCGATGACGTGGTTGCGCTGATCAAGGGTCCGAAAGGCAGCAAGGTTCGTCTGGAAGTTCTGCCAGCCGGTAAAGGCACCAAAACCCGTATCGTTACTCTGACCCGCGAGCGTATCCGTCTGGAAGACCGCGCGGTGAAAATGTCGGTGAAAACCGTGGGTAAAGAGAAGGTTGGGGTGCTGGATATTCCTGGCTTCTACGTTGGGTTGACTGACGATGTGAAAGTTCAGCTTCAAAAGCTTGAAAAGCAGAACGTCAGCAGCATCATCATCGACCTGCGCAGTAACGGCGGCGGGGCGCTGACGGAAGCGGTTTCCCTCTCTGGCCTGTTCATTCCATCTGGCCCGGTGGTTCAGGTGCGCGATAACAACGGTAAAGTGCGTGAAGATGCCGACAACGACGGTGTGGTCTACTACAAAGGCCCGCTGGTGGTTCTCGTTGACCGCTTCAGCGCTTCCGCGTCTGAGATCTTCGCCGCTGCGATGCAGGACTATGGCCGTGCGCTGATTGTCGGTGAGCCAACCTTCGGGAAAGGCACCGTTCAGCAGTACCGCTCTCTGAATCGTATTTACGATCAGATGCTGCGTCCGGAATGGCCTGCGCTGGGCTCGGTTCAGTACACCATTCAGAAATTCTACCGCGTGAACGGCGGCAGTACGCAGCGTAAAGGCGTTACGCCGGACATCATGATGCCGACTGGCACGGAAGAGACGGAAACCGGCGAGAAGTTTGAAGATAACGCCTTGCCGTGGGACAGCATCAATGCCGCGACCTACGTGAAGGCGGGTGATATGACGCAATTTGGCCCTGAACTGCTGAAAGCGCATAACGACCGCATCGCGAAAGATCCGGAGTTCCAGTACATCATGAAGGACATCGCACGTTTCAATGCCCTGAAGGATAAGCGGAATATCGTGTCTCTTAACTACGCACAGCGTGAGAAAGAGAACAACGAAGACGATGCAACCCGCCTGGCGCGTATCAACGATCGCTTCAAGCGTGAAGGTAAGCCTCTGCTCAAGAAACTGGACGATCTGCCAAAAGATTACCAGGAGCCGGATCCGTATCTGGACGAGACGGTGCATATCGCTCTCGACCTGGCGAATCAGGAAAAAGAGAAACCTGCCGTACAGCCCGCTCCGGCAAAATAATCTCCCAACAGGCACAAGAAATTGTGCCTGTTTCTTTTTGTTCTCTGTCCTTCCGTCAGCCTGATTTCAAATTGTGTAAAGTTGTGTCTTTCTGGTGACTTACGCCCGCCGGATGCTTGAAAATAGCCGTAATACCCATACGATGTGGGTAATCGCATAGTGCGTTTTGTTAAACTGAGGTAAAAAGAAAATTATGATGCGAATCGCGCTCTTCCTGCTCACCAACCTGGCGGTCATGGTGGTTTTCGGGCTCGTGCTAAGCCTGACAGGAATTCAGTCGAGCAGCGTTCAGGGTCTGTTGATTATGGCGCTGCTGTTTGGTTTTGGTGGCTCGTTCATCTCCCTGCTGATGTCGAAGTGGATGGCACTGAAATCGGTGGGCGGTGAGGTTATTGAACAACCGCGTAACGATATGGAACAGTGGCTGATGAACACGGTGGCCCAGCAATCCCGCCAGGCCGGGATCGCCATGCCGCAGGTGGCGATTTACCATGCTCCAGACATCAACGCGTTTGCCACGGGCGCCCGTCGCGATGCGTCCCTGGTTGCGGTTAGTACCGGACTGCTGCAGAACATGAGCCGTGACGAAGCCGAAGCGGTTATTGCCCACGAAATCAGCCATATCGCAAACGGTGACATGGTGACCATGACCCTGATTCAGGGCGTCGTGAACACCTTCGTGATCTTTATCTCCCGTATCCTGGCGCAGATTGCGGCAGGCTTTATGGGCGGCAACCGCGACGAAGGCGAAGAGAGCAACGGTAACCCGCTGATCTATTTCGCCGTGTCTATGGTCCTGGAACTGGTGTTCGGTATTCTGGCCAGCATCATCACCATGTGGTTCTCCCGCCACCGTGAATTCCACGCGGATGCCGGCTCGGCGAAGCTGGTGGGGCGTGAGAAGATGATTGCCGCGCTGCAGCGCCTGAAAACCAGCTACGAGCCGCAGGAAGCGAACAGCATGATGGCCTTCTGCATCAACGGGAAATCCAAATCGCTGAGCGAGCTGTTTATGTCTCACCCGCCGCTGGATAAACGTATTGAAGCGCTGCGCAGTGGAGAATACCTGAAGTAACGCAAAGAACCTTATTAAGCCGGGCAGGAGAACACTCCGCCCGGCTTTTTTTATGCCTGAACCCTGGGCTGGGTCACCCGCAGGCCGCTGACGATAGCGGCGAGGGTGGCAAGGGCACCTGCGGTGAGAAGCGCAACATGGTTGCCGTTTTGTCCGGCGAGGTTAAACATCAGGGCGACCAGCGCCGCCCCGCAGCTTTGTCCCAGAAGGCGAGCGGTCCCGAGCATGCCGCTGGCACCTCCGCTGCGATGACGCGGCGCGGAGGTGATGATGGTGTGGTTATTGGGGGACTGGAACAGGCCAAACCCCGCGCCGCACAGGATCATGCGCCAGATGATGTCCAGATCGGTTGGCGATGAGGGGAGCAATGCCAGCGCGAACAGGCCTGTCGCCATCACCCCCAGCCCCAGCGCGCCGAGTAAACCGGCATGAACGCGTTCAATTAAGTAACCCGCCAGCGGCGCCATCACCATGGTCGCCAGAGGCCAGGGGGTTAACAGCAGGCCGGTTTCCACTTCTGAACGCCCGATCGTGCTCTGCAGAAAGAAGGGGAGAGAAACCAGAGCCAGCATCTGGGCGCAGAACGAGCAGACTGACGTGCAGATGGAGAGCGAAAAGAGGGGAATGCGCAGCAGATCGACGGGCAGTAGAGGCACGGGAAGCGTGAGCTGGCGGCGAACAAAGAAGAAGCCGATTGCCAGCAGGGCGATGAGCTCAGCGCCAGTGAGTAACAGAGATTGTCCCTGCGCAAAGCCGCTCAGCGCCGTAATCAGCAGGCCAAAGGTCAGGGCATTCATCACCGCGCTCGCCACATCGAAGCGCGGCATGGTGCTTTTGGGACCGTTCGCGGGAAGAAAGCGCAGGGCAAAGAAGATGGCGACCATACCCAGCGGCACGTTAATGGCGAACAGCCATTGCCATGACGCAACGGAAAGGATCGCCGCCGCAATAGTTGGCCCGGCAGCGGAAGAGACGGCGACAATAAACGAGTTTATTCCCATGCCGCGACCAAGATGGCGCTGCGGATAAATGAGGCGGATCAGCGCCGTGTTTACGCTCATGAGCGCCGCGCCGCCAAAACCCTGCGCAATGCGGGCCAGCGTCAGGGTATGCAGCGAGTCTGAAAGGGCGCAAAGCAGTGACGTGAAGGTAAACACCACCAGACCGCACTGGTACACCCGACGGTAGCCGAACATATCGCCCAGAAAAGAGAACGAGAGCAGGGAAACCACAATCGCTATCTGATAGGCGTTAACAATCCATATTGAGCTGGCGGGAGAGGCGTGCAGGTCGCTGGCGATGGTTGGCAGGGCAACGTTCGCGATTGCGCCGTCCAGAACGGCCATTGAGATACCAATAATGATGGTCGCTATTGCGCCATACCGCTGGGGTAAAGGCAGGCCATCGGAAAGGTTTTTTTCCATGAGGATTAAAAAAGCTCAGCGTGAAATTATTCTCAGGGTAACTATTTTAGCACTGTTACAGGCGTGATATGTCGCAGATTTGTAACGAAGTAAACGCGGATTGATTGCAGGTGACATGACGGGAACTTATAATAAAAACCGGTTCTGATTTTTATAAAACACTCTCTATGAGGTGGTAAATGGCTATTGCGGATTTGGATAAACAGCCAGATTCTGTTTCTTCCGTGCTGAAGGTGTTTGGTATCTTACAGGCGCTGGGAGAAGAGCGTGAAATAGGTATTACAGAGTTGTCGCAGCGCGTGATGATGTCAAAAAGCACCGTGTATCGCTTTTTGCAAACCATGAAGTCGCTGGGCTACGTTGCTCAGGAAGGCGAATCTGAAAAATACTCTCTGACGCTGAAGCTGTTTGAGCTGGGGGCCCGGGCGCTGCAAAATGTTGACCTGATCCGCAGCGCCGATATTCAGATGCGCGAAATCTCTCGCCTGACCAAAGAGACCATCCATCTCGGCGCGCTGGATGAAGACAGCATTGTTTATATCCATAAGATCGACTCCATGTACAATCTGCGCATGTATTCGCGCATTGGTCGTCGCAACCCGCTTTACAGTACCGCTATTGGTAAGGTGCTGCTGGCGTGGCGCGATCGCGAGGAGGTGAAGCAGATCCTCGAAGGCGTGGAATACAAGCAAAGTACTGCACGAACCATTACCAGCACGGACGCGCTGTTGACGGTGCTCGATCGCGTACGCGAACAGGGGTATGGCGAAGATAACGAAGAGCAGGAAGAGGGGCTGCGCTGCATCGGCGTTCCGGTGTTTGACCGCTTTGGCGTGGTGATTGCGGGCCTAAGTATCTCTTTCCCAACCCTCCGCTTCTCTGAAGAACGTCTGCACGAGTATGTGGCGATTCTGCACACAGCCGCGCGTAAGATCTCTGAACAGATGGGTTATCACGACTACCCGTTTTAATTTCTGCTCGCATAAAAAAACGCCGCATCCGTTGCGGCGTTTTTTTATCCGTCCCTTACCCAGCTGATTAGCCATTATCAATGACGACGGAGGTTTTACGCAGTACGGGACAGTGGGTTAAGCCAACAATCCCGCTATCAGTATGCAGATATTGCGCAGAGCTTATTCCCTGCGCTGCTAAGTACTTACACTGTATGCCTAAGCCGGCTGCGTTTTCGGTGCTTCCCACAAGCACCCCATAACCCGTTAGCAGAAGACCAATCCAGACAAGGGCCAGTGCAATAATTGTTCGAGTGATGAATCGCATCATTACCTCTTTTTTCGTTTTTATCATAATGCTAGCGTAACCGGTTCAGGCGGTTAAACAAGTGCAGGATTCTGAAAAGAGATGCGATGGAGGCGCAGTTAGCCCTTGTTTAAGGTCAACGTGATAACGTTATCGCATCAGATCTTTTGACGGAGTGTGGAGTGAAAAAAATACGCTGGGTAATTCTGATTATCGTGCTGATAGCGTGCGTGGTGTTATGGACGCAGACGATCAATGTGATGTGCGATCAGGATGTACAGTTTTTTAGCGGCGTTTGCGCGATCAACAAGTTTATTCCGTGGTAACACGCATTTTTTCTCAAGGTGATTTCCTTCCTTCGCGCCAGTGGTAAAATAGACGTTTTTATTGAGGTGGTGAAATGGGTGAGTTACTGAATTCAGGGCTGCTGAATATGGCATCCCTGATGATTTCTTTGGTTGTTCTGCTTGTCGGGCTGGTCATTTGGTTCTTCGTGAACCGCGCCAGTTCACGTACTAACGAGCAGATCGAACTGCTGGAAGCGCTGCTCGATCAGCAAAAGCGTCAGAACGCGCTGCTACGCCGTCTGTGTGAGGCTAACGAGCCGGAAGAGAAAGACGCGCCTAAAAACGCGGTCGTTGAAGATACCAAAGACGAAGACGACTTTATCCGCCTGGTGGCTGAGCGTTAATCTGTCTATGCTGGGAGGCGGCTGTGGTCTGGAAAAATCCCTGGTATGACCCCTCCCTGAAGCATCACACCCCGAACGGTTTTCGTAATACCGCTCCCGTCGGCCATCAACCCGGCGATCTGGACCGTTGGCGTAAAGCGCGCAAAGAGGCCGGTTTACCGAAGCCGCCCGCGTTGGGCTATGCAGACTTTATCCGCCAGTGGTGGCAACCCGTTGATCTTACGCAACCTCAAGAAGATGGGGTGTGGTGGCTGGGTCACGCGAGCGTGTTGCTGCAGCTAGATGGCAATATCCTTCTTACCGATCCGGTTTTTTCACGGCGCGCGTCTCCGCTCCCTTTCCTGGGACCACGGCGCAAAACGCCGCCCGCGCTCTCAGTCGATCGGCTTCATCAGTTGGATGCGGTTGTCATCTCCCATAACCATTACGATCATCTTGATGACGCGACCATCCGCCGTATTCTCAGGCGCTTTCCCGACGTCAATTTCTTTGTTCCGTTAGGCCTGGCGAACTGGTTTCGCCGTCGAGGAGCAAAACGCGTGGTTGAGCTCGACTGGTGGCAGAGCTTCACCTGGCAGGGGATGACGCTGACCGCCGTCCCTGCACAGCACTGGAGTATGCGCACGCCATGGAACCGCAATCGCTCATTGTGGTGCGGCTGGGTGATGGAAGGTCGACATCATCGTTTCTGGTTCAGCGGTGATACGGGGTATTCGCCTGAGCTGCTCTTGATTCCTGAACGCCTGGGCCCTATCGATGCTGCTGCGTTACCGATTGGTGCCTATGCCCCGCGATGGTTCATGGCTGTCCATCATATGGATCCGCAATCTGCGGTAGCGTTATGGCAGCAGTTGGGCTGTCCTCTGGCGTTTCCTGTTCACTGGGGCGTGTTTGAACTGGCAGATGAAGCCCTCGATGAACCAGTGCGAGAGTTAACTGACGCGCTGGATAATTTAGCGCTGGTTAACCATTCTTTCAGGATACTGAAAATTGGTGAATATTTATCCTTATAAACGAGGCGATAGCGTGTTGCATATATTCTGTGTGTAAACGCGTGCAGGGATGTTTTATTTTTATCGAAACGTTTTGCTTGCCTTGTTTTGATGCAGAGTCATAAAAATTTCATTATTTTGGTGCATAACGCTGTTTATTAACTGGTGCATTTTAATACAGTTGGGTGCGGGTTATTAACGACGTTTTTTTCTGAAACAATTCGGTCACGTTACAATGATTTAAGCATAAGTTTTCACAATTTGTTCTAACCCAATCAAGACGCAAGATTTCTTTTCCCGGTTGCTGGACGCTTCGTAAAGATTGAGCTATGTTAAAAAAGTCTTAGATTACAGCGGTTGTGAAAGCAACGCCGGGTCTTTGTGACGCAGCAGGGCTGTCTGTATGCAATGCGCATAATTGTGCAAAACCTGACAGGCACTGTTCGAATTTGTGCGGCGGATCGAGACATGTTTAAAAATGGCTTGCCATATTAAACATAGTGTGTGATAACACGTTTTGGGTCAAACGAGGTACAGTTCTGTTTATGTGTGGCATTTTCAGTAAAGAAGTCCTGAGTAAACACGTTGTCGTTGAATACCGCTTCTCTGCCGAACCTTATATTAGTGCCTCATGCAGTAATGTCTCAGTTTTATCTCAGTTAATGCCTGCGGGCTAAGAAAACACTCTAAGGAATTTTGCAAAATGGCAAAGATTAAAGGTCAAGTTAAGTGGTTCAACGAGTCTAAAGGTTTTGGCTTCATTACTCCTGCTGACGGCAGCAAAGACGTGTTCGTACACTTCTCTGCAATCCAGGGTAACGGCTTCAAAACTCTGGCTGAAGGCCAGAACGTTGAGTTCGAAATTCAGGACGGCCAGAAAGGCCCAGCTGCAGTTAACGTAACTGCTATCTGATCGAACCGCTGCTGACTGAAGCGCCTGGCGCCTCAATCTCAGACATAAAGCCTCGCACAACGCGGGGCTTTTTTATGTCCCTTATCTTTCAAAATATTACCATTTGCGGTCTTGTTAGTAACTTGTTGCAAAGCTGCGAAGTTAGTAGCACTGTTTCGCCACCCTTAACTCATCTTTTCCCGTTAAATCAGGGCGTTGTTTAACAGTCCTGGGGTTCAGGTGAAGAAGAATTCGATAGTGACCGCCGGAAGCTTCACGCCGGCGCGTTTTGCGCTGCTCTGTTTAGCTATTTTTTGTAGTCTGGCTTTTTTGCTGGGCCGCGTTGCATGGCTACAAATCATCAAGCCTGACAATCTGGTAAAGCAGGAGGATATGCGCTCCCTCCGTCAGGTGGCGATTGATGCGCCTCGCGGCATGATAACGGATCGCGAAGGCCGCCCCCTGGCGGTAAGCGTGCCCGTCCGGGCCGTCTGGGCCGATCCTAAAACGGTGCTGGCAAAAGGGGGCGTAGGCGCTGATGAGCGCTGGCAGGCGCTGGCTACTGCGCTGCATCTTTCCCTCGGCACGCTCTCTGCACGCATCAACGCCAATCCACAGGGGCGCTTTATTTACCTTGCCCGTCAGGTCGATCCGGCGCAGGCAAAGTGGATCGACAAGCTGAGTCTGCCCGGCATCAATTTACGCGACGAGTCACGTCGTTTTTATCCTGCCGGCCATGTCGCCGCGAACCTGATTGGCTTCACCAATATTGATGGGCAGGGCATTGAAGGGGTGGAAAAGAGCTTTAACGCGCAGCTCACCGGCAAGCCGGGAGTGCGTCAGGTAAGGGAAGACCGCTATGGACGCGTGGTTGAAAACCTGACCGAAATTGCCCCCACACCGGCGCATAACATCCAGCTAAGTATTGACGAGCGGCTGCAAACCATCACCGAGGATGCGCTCGACAACGCCGTGGCCTGGAACAAGGCCGAGTCGGGTGCATCGGTGCTCATTAATATCCCAACCGGGGAAATCCTCGCTATGGCGAGCTATCCGGATTTCAACCCCAATAACCGGGAAGGGGCGACGATCAACGATTTTCGCAACCGCGCAATCAGCGATACGTTCGAACCCGGTTCGACCGTCAAGCCGCTGGTGCTGATGACGGCCCTGCAGCAGGGGCTGGTTCAGCCGGATAGCGTGATTGACACCCATCCATACACCCTTGACGGGCACCGCATTCGCGACGTGGGCTTTTATCCCGAGTTGACGATGACCGGGATCCTGCAAAAATCGAGCGATACCGGCGTTTCCCGGCTGTCGCTGGCGATGCCCGTCCAGCACCTCATTGATACTTACCGAAACTTTGGTTTTGGTTCGAATACGGGGCTTGGCCTAACGGGGGAAAGTTCGGGGCTATTGCCACATCGGAAGTTCTGGAGCCAGCTCGATCGCGCGACCTTCGCCTTCGGCTACGGGCTGATGGTGACCCCGCTCCAGCTGGCGCACGTCTACGCCACGATTGGCGGCTACGGGCTTGAGCGTCCGCTCTCCATCACCCGCATCGATCCCCCCGTTATCGGGCACCGCGTCATGCCGGAAGAGATTGCGCACGAAGTCGAACACATGATGGAGAGCGTTGCGCTGCCCGGCGGCGGCGGCGTTAAGGCCGCCGTTCGCGATTACCGGGTGGCGGTGAAAACCGGCACGGCGAAGAAAATTGACGAAAGCGGGAAGTACGTCGATAAATACGTCGCCTACACCGCGGGCGTTGCGCCCGCCAGCAATCCGCGCTTTGCTCTGGTGGTGGTCATTAACGATCCGCAAAACGGAGCCTACTACGGTGGGGCCGTCTCCGCGCCCGTCTTCAGCGAGATTATGGGCAACGTGCTGCGTCTGGAGAATGTCAAACCTGACGGGTTACCGGCCGGTTCCGATCGCCTTATCGTTATGCGTTAACCGGGCGTTTATACCCAAAATAATTCGAGTTGCAGGAAGGCGGCAAGGGAACCAATCCCCGGGAGCGTACATAAGTACGTGACTGCGGTGAGTGAGTGCAGCCAACGCACCTGCAACTTGAAGTATGACGGGTATATAACCAGGGCGAATAGCGGTACACTTAGCCCTTTGATTATGCTCCGGAGTCACCATGTCCTTCAGCTGTCCCCTTTGCCACGCCCCCCTGACGCATTCAGATAAAAGTTATACCTGTCCGCAGGGGCATCAGTTTGACAGGGCAAAAGAAGGCTACGTGAATCTTCTGCCGGTGCAGCATAAGCGCTCCCGCGATCCGGGCGACGGTGCAGAGATGATGCAGGCGCGCCGCGCGTTTCTTGATGCCGGGCACTATCTGCCGCTGCGGGAGACCGTCGCGCAGAGGCTGAATGACATTATGCCGGTTTCAGCCACCGCCGTGCTCGATATTGGCTGCGGGGAAGGGTACTACACCGCGCGGTTTGCGGAGGTTGCCCGCGAGAGGGGCGCACAGACGTTCGGTCTGGACGTGTCGAAAGTGGCCATTCGCGCGGCGGCAAAGCGTTATGCTGACGTGACGTTCTGCGTGGCATCCAGCCACCGCCTGCCGTTTGACGATGCCAGCATGGACGCGATTATCCGCATTTACGCGCCCTGTAAGGCAGAGGAGCTGGCGCGCGTAGTGAAACCGGGCGGAAGTGTCGTCACCGTGACGCCGGGTCCGCGTCATCTGATGGAGCTGAAGGGACTGATCTACGACGAAGTGCGCCTGCATGCCCCGCATTCTGAACGGCTGGCCGGTTTTACCCTGAAGCAGGAGCAAACCGTGGCGTATGAGATGACGCTGAAAGGGGATGAGGCTACCGCGCTGCTGCAGATGACGCCGTTCGCGTGGCGGGCGAAACCGGAGGTATGGGAAGCGCTGGCTGCACGTTCAGCATTTCGCTGCCAGACGGATTTCAGCATCCACGTCTGGCAGCGCGAAGATTAACCCGAGAAGTGTGCCCAGAGGATCTGGGCACCAATGCCGATCAGCACAATACCGCCTAAGATCTCGGCGCGTTTACCCAGCAGCGGACCAATAAACCGTCCGACCATCATGCCCAGCGTGGACATAATTAGCGTTGCGCAGCCGATAGCCAGCGCGGTGGCGATAATATTGACCTGCAGGAATGCCAGACCGACACCGACGGCCATCGCATCAAGGCTGGTGGCAATAGCCGTGGTGACCAGCAGCCAGAATCCGTGGCGGTGCTGAGGCTCCTCGTCTTCATCATTACCGCCGCGAAAACCTTCAATCACCATTCGGCCGCCGAGAAACACCAGCAGTACGAATGCAATCCAGTGGTTCCACTCCAGCACGAACTGGCTGGCAAGCATGCCAAGGCCCCAGCCGATTAGCGGCGTCAGCGTTTCGATAGCGCCAAAGATCAGGCCGGTACGCAGAGCTTCGGAGAATTTGGGTTTGTGGAGCGTGGCGCCTTTTCCGATGGAGGCAGCAAATGCATCCATGGACATGCCAAAAGCGAGGAGGATCGTAGCGGAAATATTCATAACAGCGTCCAGACCGGGGATATCCATATGACACATCACTGCCCCCAGTAAACAGCAGTTGATGTATCTATGGTCTCGCCTGATCGCGCCGCACATAAGTGCTCCGGCGATCCGTACGTGCCACGTTTTTCAACGAGTATGTTGACACGTACATTTCCTGCGAACAGGAAATCGGCTACTCCCCAACGACGGGCGCAACCTTAACATATTTTGAGAATATAAAACAACAATGAAAAGGCATTATTTAAAGTGCTTGTTGATAACGATTTTCATTTATCTTTAATCGTGAAAATATCGTTAACAGCTAGAGGTAAAATTAACGGAGGGAATATAGCTTTGGCTATATTTCGTGCGCAAAATAAACGCAGAATATAGCCATGGCTATATATCTAACTCATTGAGTTTTAACGAGTAACTTGTATATCTTTTCCAGGTCGTCAATATTTTTAACCCGAATAAGCAGGCGACGTTGTTCTAATTGCATCACCAGCACGCCGTCTTCGGATAAATTCATCTCTTTAATACGGTTATATTCTATCCACACGTTGGCGAAGAAAAACCCACGGGATTTAAAAATGATTTTCGGCGTGCGGATCCAGAACAGATAAACGGCCATTAATGCCAGCGCACATAATAACCATGTGGTTAATATTGCACCATGGCTGGTGACGTTATTGTAAATAAGAATGGCGATGAGACCCGCGAAGATAAACGCATCCACGCGCCCGCGTCGCAGAAGGGGAAGGGAGAGCAGCGTCTCGCCGTGACGGCGGGGCATGATGAACTCGTCATAGATCGCGTAAGCCAGAAGGGCTGCAATAAATAAAACCAGTACGATGTCCGTGACAGTCATTCATCCTCCATATAAAAAAACCGGGGGCAAGCCCCCGGCCTATAGCATTGAAACTTAGAGACCCAGCAGGCCGACGGCGTAGCCCGCGATACCGATGACGAAGAAGCCAACGATAATCCACAGCGGGTTCACTTTCTTACGCAGCAGCCACATACAGGCGAAGGTTAACAGCAGCGGTACCAGGCCAGGCATGAGCTGATCCAGAATCGTCTGCACGGTGGTAACGCGGGTCTGACCATCCTGACCGGTGATGGTCGAAACCACCAGCGGGATGTTCACGTGCGTCCACTTGTTCACCAGCGCCCCCATAACAAACAGGCCGAGGATTGACGCCCCCTCAGTCAGTTTCTGCAGGAAGCCGCCGCCCATATCCTTAACGATGTCCACCCCTTTACGGTAGCCGTAGGCCACACCGTAGTAACGGGTCAACAAACGCACGGCGTTGAACAGGATGAAGAACAGCAGTGGGCCAAGCAGGCTGCCGCTCATCGCGATACCGGCACCCAGCGCCGCGAAGACCGGACGTACGGTACCCCAGAAGATAGGGTCACCGACGCCGGCCAGCGGACCCATCAGACCGACTTTGATACCGTTGATGGCACCATCGTCAATCTCTGCGCCATTCGCACGCTGTTCTTCCATTGCCAGCGTTACGCCCAGTACCGGGGCCGCAACGTAAGGATGGGTGTTAAAGAATTCCAGGTGGCGCTTGATCGCCTGACGGCGCGCTTCGTTGTTTTCCGGGTACAGGCGTTTTATCGCCGGTACCATGGAGAAGCAGAAGCCCAGCGCCTGCATACGTTCGAAGTTCCATGAACCCTGAAACAGGTTAGAACGGATGAACACGCCACGAATATCACTCGGAGTGAGTTTTTTCTCGGTGGTAGTTTTTGTCATATCAACCATTTCGCTCACCTGTTAGTCCAGTTCGTTATCGAGATCGTTGTTACCAGCAGCCTGCGCTGGGGCACCCGCAACGCGGTTATATTTCGGGCTGAGCTGGATATAGAGAATCGCCATCACGGCACCAATCACGCCCAGTGCAACCAGGTTGAAGTTGGTGAAAGCAGCGGTCACGAAGCCGAGGTAGAAGAACGGCATCAGGTAGCCTGCGCGCATCATGTTGATGACCATCGCATAACCGACCACCACGATCATACCGCCCGCGATGTTCAGGCCGCCGGTGACCACTTCAGGAATGGCGTTCAGCATGCTCTGGACTTCACTGGTGCCGACAGAGATCGCCACGATAACCGCCGGGATCGCGATGCGCATCGCCTGCAGGAACAGGGAGGATACGTGGATCCACGACAGCGCCGTGAGGTTGCCGTTTTCAGCCGCCTTATCCGCCGCGTGCTGGAAGGCAACGGTGATAGTACGAACGATGATAGTCAGAACCTGACCTGCTGCTGCCAGCGGGATCGCCAGGGCGATACCGGCACCAATACTCTGGTGACCGGCAATAACCAGAACGGTCGAAATGATAGAGGCCAGCGCGGCATCGGGCGCAACCGCGGCGCCGATGTTCATCCAGCCCAGGGCGATCATCTCGAGGGTACCCCCGATGATGATACCGGTTTTCATGTCACCCAGAACGGCCCCGATCAGCGTACAGGCCACCAGAGGGCGGTGGAACTGAAATTCATCAAGTACGGATTCCATACCCGCAATACATGCGACGACGAACACCAGCACAATCTGAAGAGTGGTAATCTCCATTGCACTTCTCCTATTACATAAACTTTATATGAGAACCGGCGCGGGCTTATTTCCCAACTTTGCCGATCAGATCCATCATTTTCAGTTTTTGATCCGTGGAAACCTTGCGGGCTTCCAGCTCAATACCGCGCGCATTCAGCTTGTTGAATGCCTCGATATCTTTCGCATCGACTGAAATGGCGTTGTTGACCTGCGTTTTGCCCTGACGGAATGCCATACCACCAATGTTTACTGAGGTGATCTTCACGCCGCCTTCAACAATACGCTCAACGTCTGTCGGGTTAGTGAACAGGAGCATCACGCGTTCACCCGCGTATTTCGGGTTGTTGTAAACGCGAATCATCTTGGCGACATCCACGACGTGCGCGGTAACGCCAGGAGGAGCAACCTGAGTCAGAAGGGTTTTACGAACGGTATCGGCGGCCACTTCATCGCTGACCACGATAATGCGTCGAACGTTGGTCTCTTTGGTCCAGCGCGTGGCAACCTGGCCGTGGATTAAGCGGTCATCAATACGGGCAAGGCCGATGACCATGTAATCGTTCGGGCCCATCGGTTTTGCCGGTGCCGCCGCCTTTGGTGCCGCTGCGGGTGCAGGGGCAGGTTTTTCAACCGGCTGCGCTTTCAGGGCTTTTACCCCTTCGCGACCGGTTTCAACGGCCAGCGCAACCAGCTCGTCGAACGACGGGTTGTCGTCGCGCGCCATGAAGGTTTCCACCAGCATGGGAATATTGACCCCGGCGACAACTTCATAGTGCTCTTTATCGACGACAATGCGGCTGGCAGCATTGAACGGGCTGCCGCCCCATGTATCAACGAGAAACAGCACGCCTTTGCTGGTATCCAGCTTCGCGAGCTGAGCGTTGTACTTCTCTATCAGCGTCTCGGCGTTTTCACCGGGAACGAAATCGATCCAGCCGACGTTTTCCTGCTCGCCCAACAGCATCTCTGCCGTTTTGAGTAGCTGCTCAGCAGCCCAACCATGTGTGCCTATGACAATAGCAATGGTCACTTGCTA
The DNA here is from genome assembly GCF_021892025.1 of Enterobacter cloacae complex sp. ECC445. Lineage (NCBI taxonomy): Bacteria > Pseudomonadati > Pseudomonadota > Gammaproteobacteria > Enterobacterales > Enterobacteriaceae > Enterobacter > Enterobacter cloacae complex sp. ECC445. The sequence continues at coordinate 162,518 of NZ_JAKLRZ010000001.1, forward strand.
CCTCCTTTTATTATCATTAATACGCCTGCCCGGCAGACGTACTGAGAATCGTATTGGCGAACCGAATCGATTCAGATAAGGGTTAGAGTTCAAAAAACTAAGACTTCCGCGAATTATTTTAGATAGTGAAAAAATAATTTATGTGATGAAGATCCGTAATTTAGCCACGCGTTACAGATTTCTCTGTAGCATAAAGCCGCTGTGTTACAGAACTTTGCAAAGGAACGTAAATCTTTGCTAAAAATACAGTGTCTCTGATATGTTTAGCCTCCGTTTAATTATTCAGGAGTATAGGGCTACAGCCCACTATATGGACCGTCACCGACGTCAGTCAGCTACCAGGCCATTTCGCGCCTTTTTCACCGGCGATCCTCGCCACGTTTCGACTCTATCTGCCTCTGATTTGCCCACGTTGAGTGGGGCACCGTTTCGTCATTCCTTTAGCAGGAGCTTGTCATGGAATTCTTAATGGACCCGTCAATCTGGGTGGGACTGCTCACGCTGGTGGTGCTGGAGATTGTTCTCGGCATTGATAACCTGGTCTTTATCGCCATCCTGGCGGACAAACTGCCGCCAAAGCAGCGTGATAAAGCGCGCCTGATTGGCCTCTCGCTGGCGCTGATCATGCGACTGGGGCTGCTCTCCGTCATCTCCTGGATGGTCACGCTGACCAAGCCGCTGTTCTCCGTCATGGATTACACCTTCTCCGGGCGTGATTTAATCATGCTGATCGGGGGGATATTCCTGCTTTTCAAAGCGACGACGGAACTCCATGAGCGGCTGGAAAACCGCCAGCACGACGATGGCCACGGTAAAGGCTATGCCAGCTTCTGGGTGGTGGTGCTGCAGATTGTGGTGCTGGACGCGGTCTTCTCGCTGGATGCGGTGATCACAGCGGTCGGCATGGTGAATCATCTGCCGGTGATGATGGCGGCCGTCGTCATTGCGATGGCGGTGATGCTGCTGGCCTCGAAACCATTGACGCGCTTCGTTAACCAGCATCCGACAGTGGTCGTGCTCTGTTTGAGCTTCCTGCTGATGATTGGTCTGAGCCTGGTGGCGGAAGGCTTCGGCTTCCATATTCCGAAAGGCTACCTGTACGCCGCGATTGGCTTCTCGATCCTGATCGAGCTGTTCAACCAGATTGCGCGCCGTAACTTTATTAAGCAGCAGTCGAATCAGCCGCTGCGCGCCCGCACCGCAGACGCCATTCTGCGCCTGATGGGCGGTCGTCGTCAGGTGAACGTCCAGTCTGATGCCGAACACCATAATCCGGTTCCGGTCCCGGAAGGGGCGTTTGTGGAACAGGAGCGCTACATGATTAACGGCGTGCTCTCCCTGGCTTCCCGTTCGCTGCGGGGCATTATGACGCCGCGCGGGGAGATCAGCTGGGTTGATGCTAACCTGAGCGTGGATGAAATTCGCCAGCAGCTGCTCTCCTCACCGCACAGCCTGTTCCCGGTGTGTCGCGGCGAGCTGGACGAGATAATCGGCGTGGTGCGGGCGAAAGAGATGCTGGTGGCGCTGGAAGAGGGCGTTAACGTGGAAGCCGTCGCTGCGGCGTCACCTGCGATTGTCGTCCCGGAAACGCTGGATCCGATCAACCTGCTCGGGGTACTGCGTCGCGCTCGCGGCAGCTTCGTTATCGTCACCAACGAGTTTGGCGTGGTGCAGGGGCTGGTTACGCCGCTGGACGTGCTGGAAGCGATTGCCGGTGAATTCCCGGATGCCGACGAAACGCCAGAGATCGTCGCCGACGGTGAAGGTTGGCTGGTGAAAGGGACCACCGACCTGCACGCTCTCTCGCACACGCTGGGGCTGGAAAACGTGATCAACGACGAAGAAGACATCGCAACCGTTGCCGGTCTGGTTATCGCCGTTAACGGGCAAATCCCGCGCGTTGGGGACGTGATCGAGCTGGCGCCGCTGCACATTACGATCGTCGAAGCCAACGACTATCGCGTTGATATGGTGCGTATTGTTAAAGAACAATCAGCCCACGACGAAGATGAGTAAGCCGGCCTAGCGCAGCGGCATGAGGGGCACGATGTGCCCGTTATGATGCGCTGGCGGGGAGGCGCTTCCCGCCAGCCACTTCGGAAAATCCCGCAGCGGCATGGGCCGCGCATAGAAAAACCCCTGCAGGACTGGCACGCCGTGACGGCGCAAATAGCGCGCCTGCTCCTCTGTTTCGACTCCTTCAGCCACCAGTTCAATATTCAGCCGCTGGCCCAGCGCAATAATCATATCCGTCACCGTGGAGTTCACGGCGTCAGTGCCGATGGCGGTGGTAAAGGACTGGTCGATTTTCAGCACGTCCGGATGCAGTTTTTCAAGCCAGGAGAGGGAGCTGTTCCCGGTGCCAAAATCGTCGATGGCGAGCTTTGCCCCTTTGCGATGCAGTTCGCGCACGATGCGATAATCCGCATCCATCAGCGCATCCCGTTCCGTAAGTTCAATCACCAGCTGCTGGCGCGGATCGGCGCTGAACCAGAGGCGGTTCAGGTCCTGAATCAACACCGCGTGACGGAAATGGCTGGCGGCGACGTTAATGCCGATGTGAAAACCGGCGCTGTTGGGGAAGTAGCCTATCTGGCGCACCGTTTCGGCGATGACGTAGCGGGTGAGGGGGATAATCTGGTTATGTTCTTCTGCCAGAGGGATAAACACCTCCGGGGCGATCCATCCCTGACGGGGGTTATTCCAGCGCAGCAGGATCTCCACGCCGGTGCACCCCTGGGTACGGGCATTCATCAGCGGCTGGCAGAAAAGCTCAAATTCCCGTCCCGCGATCCCCATATCGATCTCCCACGTGAAGCTCATGCGGTTTGCCGTTGCCAGCCAGGCGAGATAGCCCAGCACCAGGCTGAGCATGAGCCCCAGCGGCAGCTGGGCTGGCAGGCTTTTTAAGGCTAATTCTCCGGGGCCTGGCCCGCTGACCATAATGGTGAAGGGATGTTGGGTTGATGATTGCTGAAAAAGCGTCCCTTCCTCTTCAAACGTCAGGCTGTCGGTGACGCGTTGCCCATAGCGCAGAAAGCGATCGCCCACGGTCAGCGCCACGTCATTGATGAGCGGGCGCTGGGGCTCCAGGATCATTCTGGCGATCAGGTCGATATTGACGATCTCGATGACGCCTGCTTCACCGTCGGCAGATACGGGATCCCACTGGATCAATATCGGGCTGCCCTTAAGCAGCCACTCGTCTGTCGATAAAATCAGCTTCGCCGTGCTGGCGGGCAATTCTTTCAGGAAGTCACGAAGGGGCACATTGCGGCTCCCGAAGATGCTTGAGCAATACAGAACGCCGTCTTTAATCAGGGCGATGGAACGCACCGTCTGCAAAATGGCGGCCTGCTTTCGCAGCGTTAGCTGCGCCTGCGGGCAGGGCTGCCCCACCAGGGGCTGCAGCACGCCGCGCCGATTCTCTAAAGCAAGCAGTACGTTATCAAGGGCGCGCACGGTGTGGCGGGTAAAATCAAGGATCCGCTGTTGGTTAACATTCCGCTGTGAAATAAAGCGAATGCCCAGGGTCAGGATGAGCGTAAGGAGCGCAACCGTCACGCAGACGATAATGCGTTTTCGGCGATAGTTTTTAATGATCGTTTGTGCAGTTTGCATGAACGGTCGCCTGGTAAGCCACCAGCTACAAAAGCCGGACGCAACAGGAAAAGTGTAGTGGGGAAAGCAGCAGGAGACGAGGAATAAGAGGGAAAATCGCCCATCCGTTGCAGATGGGCGAAAGCGAGTATTAGTCGCACTGCACCTTGATGGCCAGGCCGCCACGGGACGTTTCGCGGTACTTCGCGTTCATGTCTTTGCCGGTTTCGTACATGGTTTCAATCACCTTATCCAGCGATACGCGCGGTTCGCTGGTACGGCGCATCGCCATACGCGAGGCGTTGATGGCTTTCACCGAGGCGATGGCGTTACGCTCGATGCACGGCACCTGCACCTGGCCCGCTACCGGGTCGCAGGTCAGACCGAGGTTATGTTCCATACCGATTTCAGCCGCCACGCAGACCTGCTCAGGGCTGGCGCCCAGCAGCTCTGCCAGACCCGCCGCCGCCATGGAGCAGGCTACGCCGACTTCACCCTGGCAGCCCACTTCCGCACCGGAAATGGAGGCATTCATCTTGTACAGCGCGCCGATAGCGCCTGCCGCCAGGAAATAGCGGATGTAGATGTCCGGCGTCACGGGCTCAATAAAGTGGTCGTAATACGCCAGCACGGCTGGAACGATACCGCAGGCACCGTTGGTTGGCGCCGTCACCACGCGTCCGCCGGCGGCGTTCTCTTCGTTAACCGCCAGGGCAAACATGTTGACCCAGTCGACCACGTTCATCGGGTCGTTGGAGAACTTGTCCGTGGTCACCAGCATACGGCGCAGGGCCGAGGCACGACGCGGCACGCGCAGTGGACCCGGCAGAACGCCTTCGGTGTTCATTCCGCGGTCGATACAGGCGCGCATGGTTTGCCAGACGTTCGCAAAATAGTCTTCAATATCTTTTTTGCTGTGCAGGGCCAGCTCGTTCTGCATCACCATGCCGGACAGGGACAGGCCGGTCTGCTTGCAGTAGCCCAGCATCTCGGTCGCCGATTTGAACGGGTACGGTACGCTGACGTCGCCGACGCTGTCTTTGCCAAAATGCTCTTCATCCACGATGAAGCCACCGCCGATGGAGTAATACGTTTTGCTGTAGATCTCTTTTTCACCGCTAAACGCGTGAATGGTCATGCCGTTTTCGTGCAGCGGCAGGTTGTCGCTGCGGAAACGCATGCCGTCATCCTGCGGGAAATCCACTTCCTGCTGGCCGTTTGCCAGCAGCAGGCGACCGCGTGTTTCCACGTCGCGGATGAATGCCGGGATGGCATCAATATCAACGGTATCCGGCATGTTGCCAGCCAGACCCATAATAATGGCGATATCGGTGTGGTGGCCTTTACCCGTTAAGGACAGCGAGCCATAAACGTCTACGGCAACGCGGGTAACGCTTTCCAGTAATCCTTTTTCGACCAGATCATCGACGAACTGTTTACCGGCCTTCATCGGGCCAACAGTATGGGAAGACGAAGGGCCAATTCCCACTTTGAACATGTCGAATATACTAATCACTTTCACACTCCTGACAGGGTTACCGGGGTTCCAGTAACGATGTTATAACTGCGCATAGTGTAAGAGGGAACACCGACCTCGGCTTAACTATTCACATGAATTAAACTAATGGTTAACGATGGGTTTTGCTAATAGCGCGACGCCGATCGCAAACCTGCAAAAAACGAGAGAATGTAAAGTATAGTCAAGGCTTCAGGCCGATTTGCAACGCCAGCTCGCGAATAATGCCCGCCGTCATGCCCCAGACAAAATAATGCTGATACCAGGACAACCAGACCCGATGGTCATGCCCGCGGCGCTGAATATCCAGCGGGTGATAGCGGCTCAGTCGGAGGGCTTCATCCAGCGGCATTTCAAACACCGCAGAGACTTCATCGACGCTGGCGTGATACTGCAGGCCCGGTGGGATAATGCCCACCACCGGCGTGACCTGAAAACCGGTGACGCTGTCGACGGGCGGCAGCACGCCGATCACCTCCACGGCCTCCGGCGGAATGGCAACCTCTTCCTGGGCTTCGCGCAGCGCGGCGGCAATCAGCGAGGCGTCGGTGCTGTCTACCGCGCCCCCCGGAAAGGCGACCTGTCCCGCGTGCTTGCGTAAATGGGGGGAACGCTGGGTGAGCAGCAGGCCCGGCTGCGCGCGTCGCACGACTGGGATCAGCACCGCCGCCTGACGCTGATTCAGCGCTTCGCGGTTGACCTGCGGTCGTAATAGCTGAAAGCGAGATAAAAAGTCATCCAGCGTCAGGTTCTCTTTTTCCACCCGTGATTACTCCAGTTGTTTCAGGATACGGTTAACCTTATCAAAGGTTTCCTGATATTCCGCATCGACCTGGCTATCGGCGACAATGCCGCCTCCGGCCGAACAGTAAAGATTGCCGTTACAGGCCGTCAGCGTGCGAATGGTAATGCTGGTATCCAGCGTGCCGCACAGGCTGATATAGCCGATGCTGCCGCACCAGGCGTTGCGGCGCTGCGGCTCCAGCTCATCGATAATCTCCATGGCCCGCACCTTTGGCGCGCCGGTGATGGAGCCGCCCGGGAACGCGGCGCGCAGCAGGTCGCAGGCCGTGCGCGAATCGGGCAGCCGCGCGGTAACGGTGCTGACCAGATGATGCACCGCCGGAAAAGGCTCGACGACAAACAGTTCCGGCACGCGGACGCTGCCCGGAACGGCCACCCGGCCAATGTCGTTACGCATCAGATCGACAATCATCAGGTTTTCGGCACGGTCCTTCGGGGAGCTGGCCAGCTTTTCCGCCTGCTGGCGGTCGGCGTCGGGATCGGCAAGACGCGGAAGGGTGCCTTTAATCGGACGCGTCTGGATCGCGCCCTCGGCCAGATGAATAAAGCGCTCGGGTGACAGGCTGAGTATGGCCCCCTGTTCCAGGCGCACAAACGCGCTGAACGGCGCCTTATTGCTGGCGTTAAGGCGGGTAAAGGCCTGCCACTCATCCCCCCGGTATGTCGCCTGGAAGCGCTGGGCGAGGTTCACCTGATAGCAGTCGCCGCTGTGCAGATAGGCCTGAACGCGCGAAAACTTTTCGCCATACTCCGCGGCGCTCATGTTTGATCGCCAGCCGGAGGTCAGCGCGAACGTTTCCGCCGGTGCCGGTTGTTGCGCATCAAGCCAGGCCAGACGCGCCTGCGCGTCACGATGGCTCAGCAGGGAAACCGTTTTTTTCTGATGATCGACAATTAACGCCCAGTCATACAGCCCCACGGCCATGTCGGGCAGGGGAATATCAGCCTTCGCATGCTCGGGCAGCGTTTCGAAACGGCGACCCAGATCGTAGCCAAACAGCCCCAGCGCGCCCCCCTGAAAAGGAAGGTCCGGGTTCGGTGTGGCAGATAAGCCCAGCGCGTTAATCGCCTGCTGAAGCTGCGCCAGCGGATCGTCCGTTAACGACAGATCGTCGGTAGTCAGCGTTTTTATCGGATCGGCGACCAGAATATCAAAGCGGCTATAGGGGTGGTCCGCATGGCCGGAGTGCAGCAGCATCGCAAACGGAAGATGGCTCAGGCGGGCAAACCAGAACTCAGCGGCGTCTGCGCGCCAGGGCAAGGTAATAACAGTGGGGAAGCGCATGTTCATGTGTGGCATACTACCGGGCAGCGTGAAATAATTAGCGCGAATAATTTAGCAGGAGTTGACGATGTTTGCAGGTTTACCTTCTCTGAGCCATGAACAGCAGCAGAAAGCGGTTGAGCGAATTCAGGAACTGATGTCCCAGGGGATGAGCAGCGGACAGGCGATTACCGTTGTCGCTGAGGAAATTCGCGCCAGTCATTCCGGCGAGCGGATCGTGGCGCGTTTCGAGGATGAAGATGAAGAGTAATCGGGCTTAAACCGCCGCGATAATCTTAATTTCAACCTTGTATTCCGGCTTCATCAGCGTGGCCTGTACGGTGCAGCGTACGGGCGCGTGACCCGCCACCACCCACGCATCCCAGGCTTTGTTCATTGCCGCGAAGTCTTCTTTGTTCGCCAGGAAAATTGTCGCATCCAGAATGCGGGATTTGTCGCTGCCCTGTTTTTCCAGCACCGCGTCAATCTGCGCCAGGGTGTTCGCCGTCTGCTCGAACGCGTCCGCGTCCAGGTTAGCCGGTACGCCGGTGTAGTAGAGCGTCTGGTTATGGATCACCACATCAGACCAGCGGGCTTCGGCATCAATGCGCACAATTGTCATAAACGTTTCCTCGTTATTTTTCGTCGTCAGGCCGCAAGACTGCCATATTGTTCCGGCGTCGTCACTATTTGGGGTGGCACAGGAGAGGATGGGCTGACATAATCCCTGTGCAAAAATACAGTGAGAGAGCACCGTGGCAGACGATTTTTCCCCTGAAGGTCAATTAGCGAAGGCGATTCCCGGCTTCAAACCCCGTGAGCCTCAGCGTCAGATGGCGCACGCCGTTGCGCGCGCCATCGATAAGGCTCAGCCGCTGGTGGTTGAAGCCGGTACCGGCACGGGTAAAACCTATGCTTACCTTGCGCCTGCGCTGCGGGCGAAAAAGAAGGTGATTATCTCCACCGGTTCGAAGGCGCTGCAGGATCAGCTCTACAGCCGCGATTTGCCCACGGTGGCAAAGGCGCTGAAATACAAAGGCCGTCTGGCGCTGCTGAAGGGGCGCTCCAACTATCTCTGCCTGGAGCGTCTTGAGCAGCAGGCGCTGGCGGGCGGCGACCTGCCGGTACAAACCCTCAGCGACGTGATTATCCTTCGCGCCTGGGCGAACCAGACCGAAGAGGGCGATATCAGCACCTGCGCGAGCGTGCCGGAAGACTCTCCCGCCTGGCCGCTGGTGACCAGCACCAACGACAACTGCCTCGGCAGCGACTGCCCGCTGTACAAAGACTGCTTTGTGGTGAAAGCGCGCAAAACGGCGATGGACGCGGATGTGGTGGTGGTGAACCACCACCTGTTCCTCGCGGATATGGTCGTCAAAGACAGCGGTTTTGGCGAGCTGATCCCGGAGGCGGACGTGATGATTTTCGACGAAGCCCACCAGCTTCCGGACATCGCCAGCCAGTACTTCGGCCAGTCGCTCTCCAGCCGCCAGCTTCAGGATCTGGCGAAAGATTTCACCATCGCTTACCGGACCGAACTCAAAGATACCCAGCAGCTGCAGAAGTGCGCCGACCGCCTGGCGCAGAGCGCGCAGGATTTCCGCTTGCAGCTCGGCGAGCCGGGCTATCGCGGCAACCTGCGCGAGCTGCTGGCGGACAAAAACATCCAGCGCGCGCTGCTGCTGCTCGATGATGCCCTCGAACTCTGCTACGACGTGGCGAAGCTGTCGCTTGGCCGCTCGGCGCTGCTGGATGCCGCCTTCGAGCGCGCCACCTTGTATCGCGGCCGCCTGAAACGGCTGAAGGAGATTAACCAGCCGGGCTACAGCTACTGGTATGAATGCACCTCGCGCCATTTCACCCTGGCGCTTACGCCGCTGACGGTGGCGGATAAGTTTAAAGAGGTGATGGCGCAAAAGCCGGGAAGCTGGATCTTTACCTCGGCAACCCTGTCGGTGAATGACGATCTGCACCACTTTACCGAGCGCCTCGGCATTGAGGAGGCGGAGTCGCTGCTGCTGCCCAGCCCGTTTGATTATGAAAAACAGGCGCTGCTCTGCGTCCCGCGTAATTTACCGCTGCCGAACCAGCCGGGCGCGGCGCGCCATCTGGCCGCGATGTTAAAACCGATGATCGAGGCTAACAACGGCCGCTGCTTTATGCTCTGTACCTCTCACGCCATGATGCGCGATCTCGCCGAGCAGTTCCGCGCCACCATGACGCTGCCGGTGCTGCTGCAGGGCGAAACCAGCAAAGGCCAGCTGCTCCAGCAGTTTGTCAGCGCCGGTAATGCCCTGCTGGTCGCCACCAGCAGCTTCTGGGAAGGGGTGGACGTGCGGGGAGACACCCTCTCGCTGGTGATCATTGATAAGCTGCCGTTTACCTCCCCGGACGATCCGCTCCTGAAGGCGCGCATGGAAGACTGCCGCCTGCGCGGGGGGGACCCGTTTGACGAGGTGCAGCTGCCGGAGGCGGTGATTACCCTCAAGCAGGGGGTAGGGCGACTCATCCGCGACGTCACCGATCGCGGCGTGCTGGTCATTTGCGATAACCGGCTGGTGATGCGCCCTTACGGGGCAACCTTCCTCGCCAGCCTGCCGCCCGCGCCGCGCACGCGGGACATAAAACGCGCGGTGCGCTTCCTGGCAAACCCAACGGCGGAGTAATTTACACCGGAGTGTGCTAAGATGCGCGCCATTTTGTGACTGACCCTTGCGAGAGCGCGACGACCGATGCGAATTCTGGCTATAGATACCGCGACAGAGGCTTGCTCTGTCGCTCTGTTGAACGACGGTGCTGTTTCTGCCCATTTCGAAGAGTGCCCTCGGGAACACACCCAACGCATTCTGCCCCTGGTAAAAGCCATTTTAACCCAGGGGAATACCTCCTTAACCGACCTCGACGCGCTGGCCTTTGGCCGCGGCCCGGGCAGCTTTACGGGCGTACGTATCGGGATTGGCATTGCCCAGGGGCTGGCGCTGGGCGCTGACCTGCCGATGATCGGCGTCTCTACCCTCGCCACCATGGCGCAGGGCGCGTGGCGCATGACCGGGGCAACGCGCGTGCTGGCCGCAATTGATGCCCGCATGGGCGAAGTGTACTGGGCCGAATACACCCGCGACGCGCAGGGCGTGTGGCACGGTGAAGAGACGGAAGCCGTGCTTAAGCCTGAAGCGGTCACTGAACGGCTGCAGCAGCTGTCCGGTGAGTGGGCAACCGTCGGCACCGGCTGGCCGGCGTGGCCGGAGATGGCAAATAACACCGGGGTGACGCTGGTGGACGGCAATATGCTTCTGCCTGCCGCGGAAGATATGCTTCCGATTGCCTGTCAGCTGCTCGCAGCAGGAAAAACCGTTGCCGTTGAACACGCGGAGCCGGTTTATTTGCGAAACACCGTTGCGTGGAAGAAACTTCCGGGCCGCGAGTGAATCTCAGTAACAGGAACTGAGAAAAAGGAGTCGCATCATGGCGGTTCAGACTAAAGTAGTACGCCTTATTATGGCAGGCGCGTTTGCCATAGCACTGAGCGGATGCGTTTCCGTTCCTGATGCGATTAAGGGCAGTAGCCCGACGCCCCAGCAGGATCTGGTACGGGTAATGAATGCGCCTGAGCTGTACGTCGGCCAGGAAGCGCGCTTTGGCGGCAAGGTGATAGAAGTGCAAAACCAGCAGGGGAAAACCCGCCTGGAGATCGCGACCGTTCCGCTGGACAGCGGCGCTCGGCCTGTCCTGGGCGAGGCCTCTCTGGGGCGTATCTATGCGGACGTCAGTGGTTTCCTCGACCCGGTCGATTTTCGCGGGCAGCTGGTGACCGTCGTGGGGCCCATTACCGGCACCGTGCAGGGCAAAATCGGCAACTCGCCCTATAAATTTATGACCATGCAGGTCAACGGTTACAAACGCTGGCGGCTGGCACAGCAGGTGATCATGCCGCCTCAGCCGATCGATCCGTGGATGTGGGGTCCACATCCTTATCGTTACGGCTACCCTGGCTGGGGTTGGTATAACCCGGGCCCGGCACAGGTTCAGACGATCGTTACTGAGTAACTTACTGTTATTGTTGGAAAAGAGACAGCGGCTCAGCCGCTGTCTCTGTTTTTTTACGGATAAAACGAAAAAAAAGAGTGACGCGCTTCGCAACCTTAAATCTGAACAATTAATAAACTGGTACGCTGAGTTAATATAATGTTAACAAACTGTTTATTATCGGGGTTGTGATGACGACGAACACTCATTTCAGAGGTGATGCATTGAAGAAGGTTTGGCTTAACCGTTATCCCGCAGATGTTCCTGCTGAGATCAATCCTGACCGTTATCAATCCCTGGTGGAATTATTTGAACACTCGGTAAGGCGCTACGCGGACCAGCCCGCATTTGTGAATATGGGCGAGGTGATGACGTTCCGTAAGCTTGAGGAGCGTAGCCGGGCGTTTGCGGCCTATCTGCAGGAAGGGCTGGGGCTGCAAAAAGGGGACCGCGTCGCGCTGATGATGCCGAACCTGCTGCAATACCCGGTGGCGCTGTTCGGCATCCTGCGAGCCGGGATGATTGTCGTCAACGTCAACCCGCTGTACACCCCGCGCGAGCTGGAGCACCAGCTGAATGACAGCGGCGCGACCGCGATCGTCATTGTGTCCAACTTTGCCCATACGCTGGAAAAGGTGGTCGACAAAACCCAGGTGAAACACGTCATCCTGACGCGCATGGGGGATCAGCTCTCCACCGCCAAAGGCACGCTGGTTAACTTTGTCGTCAAATACGTCAAACGTCTGGTGCCAAAATACCATCTGCCGGACGCCATCTCCTTCCGCCGCGCGCTGCATGCGGGTTACCGTATGCAGTATGTGAAACCCGAAGTGGTCGCGGAAGATCTTGCGTTTCTGCAATACACAGGCGGCACCACCGGCGTGGCCAAAGGCGCGATGCTGACCCACCGCAACATGCTGGCGAATCTGGAACAGGTTAACGCCACCTACGGTCCGCTGCTGCATCCGGGTAAAGAGCTGGTGATCACCGCGCTGCCGCTGTATCACATTTTCGCGCTGACCATGAACTGCCTGCTGTTTATCGAGCTGGGCGGGCAAAACGTCTTAATCACCAACCCGCGAGATATTCCGGGACTGGTGAAAGAGCTGGCAAAATATCCGTTCACCGCCATGACCGGGGTAAACACCCTGTTCAACGCGCTGCTGAATAACAAAGAGTTCCAGCAGCTGGACTTCTCCACGCTGCACCTCTCAGCGGGCGGCGGCATGCCGGTTCAGCAGGCGGTGGCCGAGCGCTGGGTGAAGCTCACCGGTCAGTATCTGCTGGAGGGCTACGGCCTGACGGAATGCGCGCCGCTGGTCAGCGTTAACCCGCATGATATCGACTATCACAGCGGGAGCATCGGTCTGCCTGTGCCTTCCACCGAGGCCAAGCTGGTCGATGATAACGATAACGAAGTCGCGCCGGGCGAGCCGGGCGAGCTGTGCGTCAAAGGTCCACAGGTGATGCTGGGATACTGGCAGCGTCCCGATGCGACCGATGAAATCATCAAAGACGGCTGGCTGCACACCGGTGATATTGCGGTGATGGATGACGAGGGCTTCCTGCGCATCGTCGATCGCAAGAAAGACATGATCCTGGTCTCCGGCTTCAACGTCTATCCGAATGAGATCGAAGACGTGGTTATGCAGCACAGCGGCGTGCTCGAAGTCGCCGCAGTCGGCGTGCCTTCCGGCAGCAGCGGCGAAGCGGTCAAGATATTTGTGGTCAAGAAGGATCCTTCACTCACGGAAGAAGAGCTGGTAACGTTCTGCCGTCGTCAGCTAACGGGCTACAAGGTGCCGAAGCTGGTTGAATTCCGCGATGAGCTGCCGAAATCCAACGTCGGAAAGATATTACGACGAGAATTACGTGACGAAGCCCGTGCCAAAGTAGACAATAAGGCCTGAGCTTCACGCTAATCGCCCAGACGCCGGTTAAGCCGGCGTTTTTTATGGGCGCAAACAAAAGAGAATCCGTTTTGAATTACCAGATGATCACCACCAACGACGAGCTGGCTTCGCTGTGCGAAGTGACGCGCGACTTTCCTGCCATTGCCCTGGATACCGAGTTTGTCCGTACCCGGACGTACTATCCGCAGCTGGGGTTGATTCAGATGTTCGACGGTAAACACGTGTCGCTGATCGACCCGCTCGGCATTACCGACTGGACGCCGATGCGTGACCTGCTGCTCGATACCGCCGTGACGAAATACCTGCACGCGGGCAGTGAAGATCTGGAAGTCTTTCTGAACACGTTTGGCATTATGCCCCAGCCGCTGATAGATACGCAGATCCTCGCGGCCTTCAGCGGCCGTCCGCTTTCGTGGGGCTTCGCCGCCATGGTGGAGGAGTACACGGGCCTGGCGCTGGATAAAAGCGAATCCCGTACCGACTGGCTGGCGCGTCCGCTAACCGCGCGTCAGCTGGAGTATGCGGCGGCTGACGTGTTTTATCTGCTGCCGATTGCCGGACAGCTGATGAAAGAGGCAGAAGCCTCCGGCTGGCTGCCTGCGGCGCTCGACGAGTGCCGTATGACCCAGCAGCGCCGTCAGGAAGTGGTGGACCCGAAAGAGGCCTGGCGCGACATCAGCAACGCCTGGCAGCTGCGTACGCGCCAGCTGGCGTGCCTGCAGCTGCTGGCCGACTGGCGCTTGCGTAAAGCGCGCGAGCGCGACCTGGCGGTTAACTTTGTGGTTCGCGAAGAACACCTCTGGGCGGTCGCGCGCTATATGCCGGGCAGCCTGGGCGAGCTGGACAGCATTGGGCTTTCGGGCAGCGAGATCCGCTTCCACGGCAAAACCCTGCTGGCGCTGGTCGCTAAAGCGAAGGAGCTGCCGGAAGAGGCGCTGCCGGAACCGCTGCTGAACCTGATGGATATGCCGGGCTATCGCAAAGCGTTTAAGGATATCAAGGCGCTGGTGCAGGACGTTGCCGCGGAAAGCAAGCTGAGCGCGGAGCTGCTCGCCTCACGTCGTCAAATTAACCAGCTGCTGAACGGGCACTGGAAGCTGAAGCCGCAGAGCGGCGTGCCGGAAATGCTGGCGGGATGGCGCGGGAAATTGATGGCCGATCGCCTGAATACGCTGCTGGAAGCCTACCCACGCTAAAGACGTGTAGCCCCGGAAAGCGCAGCGCCACCGGGGAAATTGCCGGGCGGCGCGACGCTTGCCCGGCCTACAAAATCACAAACGAATTAACGCGACTCTTCCGCTTCCGGGAGCGTTACGTTCAGCTCCAGAATCGAAATATCCCCGTCTTTTTGTTCCAGCTGCACCGTCACCATCTCCGGGTCAATCTGCACATATTTGCAGATCACTTCCAGAATGTCCTTGCGCAGCTGGGGCAGGTAGTGAGGCTCGGCGTCGCTACGACGACGCTCCGCAACGATGATTTGCAAACGTTCTTTTGCGATGTTGGCGGTGTTCTTTTTCCGCGAGAGAAAAAAGTCCAGTAATGCCATAACTTATCCTCCGAACAGGCGTTTGAGGAAACCTTTCTTCTCTTCTTCAATGAAGCGGAAAGGACGTTCTTCTCCCAGCAGACGGTCAACGGTATCGGCGTAAGCTTTACCTGCATCTGCCATTGTATCAAGGATCACTGGCTCGCCCTGGTTAGAGGCGCGCAGCACGGACTGGTCTTCCGGGATAACGCCCACCAGCTTGATGCGCAGGATCTCCAGCACGTCTTCCATGCTCAGCATGTCACCTTTGTTCACGCGGCCCGGATTGTAGCGGGTGAGCAGCAGGTGTTCTTTAATCGGATCTTCGCCATTTTCCGCACGGCGGGATTTAGAGGCGAGGATCCCCAGAATGCGGTCTGAGTCACGCACGGATGAAACTTCAGGGTTGGTGGTGATGATGGCTTCATCAGCGAAATAGAGCGCCATCAGGGCACCGGTTTCGATGCCGGCAGGAGAGTCGCAGACAATGAAGTCGAACTCCATTTTCTTCAGCTCGTCGAGCACCTTTTCCACCCCTTCACGGGTCAGGGCGTCTTTGTCACGCGTCTGAGAGGCCGGGAGGATGTAAAGGTTCTCGGTGCGCTTGTCTTTAATCATCGCCTGGTTCAGCGTGGCATCGCCCTGAATGACGTTCACGAAGTCATACACGACGCGACGCTCACATCCCATGATGAGGTCGAGGTTACGCAGGCCGATATCGAAGTCGATAACGACGGTTTTCTTTCCCTTCTGGGCCAAACCTGTAGCGATGGCCGCGCTGGAGGTGGTCTTGCCAACGCCTCCTTTACCCGAAGTAACAACAATAATGCGTGCCATAGAAATTCCTTGTTAAAAAGGGATCAATTCAACGGTTGAACGGTCAACGCGTCGTCTGCCAGCAGCAGGCGAGCCGCTTTGCCATAAAATTCGGCTGGGATCTTGTCGCTCAGCCAATATTCACCTGCGATGGACACCAGTTCCGCCGTCAGATGAGTACAAAATATTTGCGCATCTCTATCGCCACTTGCCCCTGCGAGCGCACGTCCACGCATCATACCGTATACGTGAATATTGCCATCTGCAATCAGCTCAGCGCCAGCACTGACGTGGCTTGTAACAATCAGATCACAGTTTGGTGCATAAATGCGCTGACCGGAACGAACCGGCACATCAATCATTCGCGTTTTTGTGATGTTTGTAACGTTTTGCACCGCAGGAGGGGGCGTCTGGACGGCAGCGGGTGCCGCCCGGGGGGCTTTTTCTTTGCCTTCATTCAGAAGCGGCAGCCCCGCACGGTCAATTTCCGCTTTCAGCTCGGTATCTTTGCAGCCGCTGATGCCCACGATACGCAGTCCGGTTGAGGAGACGGCCTGCTGGAGCAATGTCCAGTTAACCGGTGCCTCAAGACCGCTGACGTTAATAACAACAGGGGCGTGCTTCAGAAAGGCGGGAGCCTGGGCGATTTTGTCTTCTAACGCCTGACGAATAACCTCGGGTTTTGCATCATGCAAATGTACCACTGATAAGGTGAAGCTACTGCCTTTAAGCTCGATGGGCGTGTTTGACATCCTGGCCTTACTCAATTTGCTATTAACCGCAACCATTCGCTGCGATATTCCGAAGAGTATCAGGCATGTTATAGTCAGGAGTATATTGAGGCAAGCAACCACCCATTAATTCAGAGTAAAAACATGTTTTGTGTGATCTACAGAAGTACAAGCCGTGACCAGACCTATCTTTATGTCGAAAAGAAAGACGATTTTTCACGCGTGCCTGAAGAATTAATGAAGAGCTTTGGCCGACCACAGCTGGCGATGCTGCTGCCGCTGGACGGTCGTAAGAAACTGATTAATGCCGATCTGGATAAAGTGAAAACGGCCTTAGCCGAGCAGGGCTATTATTTACAGCTTCCGCCGCCGCCCGAGAATTTATTAAAACAGCATCTTGAGGCGAACGGTAAAAAATAGTCTCAGCTGTTTTTAAGCACAACACATCAACCGTTTAGGGGTCGACCATGTATCAACATCATAACTGGCAAGGTGCATTACTGGATTATCCCGTCAGCAAAGTGGTCTGCGTGGGCAGCAACTACGCAAAACATATTCAGGAGATGGGCAGCGCGACGCCAGAAGAGCCGGTCCTGTTCATTAAGCCTGAAACGGCGCTTTGCGATATCCGTCAGCCGCTGGCGCTGCCGCAGGGGCTGGGCTCGGTGCATCACGAAGTTGAGCTCGCCGTGCTGATCGGCGCGACGCTGCGTCAGGCCTCCGAAGAACATGTCCAGAAAGCGATTGCCGGCTACGGCGTGGCGCTGGATCTGACCCTGCGTGACGTGCAGGGCAAAATGAAGAAAGCCGGGCAGCCGTGGGAAAAAGCCAAAGGGTTTGATAATTCCTGCCCGATTTCGGCGTTTGTGCCGGTGAGCGAGTTTACCGGCGATCCGCAGAACACGCCGCTCAGCCTGAAGATCAACGGCGAAATCCGCCAGCAGGGCA
This sequence comes from Enterobacter cloacae complex sp. ECC445, assembly GCF_021892025.1. Lineage (NCBI taxonomy): Bacteria > Pseudomonadati > Pseudomonadota > Gammaproteobacteria > Enterobacterales > Enterobacteriaceae > Enterobacter > Enterobacter cloacae complex sp. ECC445. The sequence continues at coordinate 179,664 of NZ_JAKLRZ010000001.1, forward strand.
CCACCGCAGACATGATCCATAAGATTGTGCCGCTGATCGCCTATATGAGCCGCTTCTTTACCCTGAAACCGGGTGATGTGATCCTGACCGGGACGCCAGAAGGCGTTGGGCCGCTGCTCAGCGGTGATGAGCTTGAGGTCGGTTTTAACGGCCTGTCGCTGAAAACCCGGGTGCTGTAACCCCATCTTGCCGCCTGAAGAGGGCGGCAAAACTTGCAACAACGTGCCAGACTCGTTATAAGGTGCGCTTTCTTTTGACGTGTGGACATCCTGATGAACGACATCCCTTTCTGGCAAAGCAAAACTCTCGACGACATGACTGACGCGGAATGGGAATCATTGTGCGACGGCTGCGGGCAGTGCTGCCTGCACAAGCTGATGGATGAAGATACGGACGAAATCTACTTCACCAACGTGGCCTGCAAGCAGCTAAATATTAAAACCTGCCAGTGCCGTAACTATGAGCGCCGCTTTGAATTCGAACCGGACTGCATCAAGTTAACCCGGGATAATCTGCCGACGTTTGAATGGCTGCCGCATACCTGCGCCTATCGCCTGCTGGCCGAAGGGAAAGACTTACCGGCCTGGCACCCGCTGCTGACGGGGTCAAAAGCGGCGATGCACGGCGAGCGCATTTCCGTGCGCCACATTGCGGTGAAAGAGTCCGAGGTGCGGGACTGGGAAGACCACATTATGAATCACCCGACCCGTTGAGATGAAAAAACCCGCCGAGGCGGGTTTTTTATTGTGCGCTGTTGTGTCGGGTGGCGCTGCGCTTACCCGACCTACAAAACCGTAGGCCCGCGCAAGCGAAGCGCCGCCGGGCAAATTAGCGCCCGAACAAGTCGCGTTTCTTCGGCTTGAACGGCTGGGCAATCAGCACCAGCAGCGCCACGACGAAGTAGGCGACAAAAATCCCCACCAGCCACTGCGGCATCTCCAGGGTCAGGAATTCCCACTGGCGAACGGAGCAGTCACCGGAGGCAACAAACACCTGCGGCAGCCATTTGTCCAGCGGCAGCCAGCTCGGGAAGCGGGCGGCGAAATCACAGGTCATGAACGGCGACGGGTGCAGCTGCATCATGGTGTGCTGCCAGGAGAGCTCAATACCTTTCCAGGCGCTGTACAGCCAGATAGCAATCCCCGCATAGCGCAGCGGCGATTTTGGCGCAATTGCACCCACCAGGCCTGCGCCCATAATGCCGAACAGGGCGCAGCGCTCGTAAATGCACAGCACGCAGGGTTTCAGCCCCATGACATGCTGGAACCACAGCGCGACCATCTCCAGCGCAAAGGCGGTCAGGGCCATCAACAACCAGGCTCCGCGACCGCGGGAGCACTGGTTTAAAAATCTCAACATAATCATTTCCCTGGAACATGCTTAGAAAGCGCAGTGTAAACGAATTTTAGTGCGCCGCAAGTATACCCGCTTGTATCAACCATTGCGTACAGGGAATGAGGGTAATTTTGACGCAAAGCAATCCCACTATCGTGAGCACCAGCGTGTAGGGCAGCGCCATCCACACCATCCTGCCATAAGAAAGTCGTATGAGCGGCGCGAGGGCGGAGGTCAGCAGGAACAGGAACGCGGCCTGACCGTTTGGCGTCGCCACCGACGGCAGGTTGGTGCCGGTATTGATCGCCACCGCCAGCAGCTCAAACTGCCCGGCACTGATGACGCCTTGCTCCATGGCCGCTTTGGCCTCGTTGATGTAGACCGTCCCGACAAAGACGTTATCTGAAATTGACGAGAGCAGTCCGTTAAACAGATAAAACAGCGAGAGCTGAGCGTCCGGCGACGCCTGTAAAACAAAGGCAATAATCGGCGCGAACAGGTGCTGGTCGATAATCACCGCCACGACGGCAAAGAACACCGCCAGCAGGGCGGTAAACGGCAGGGCTTCGGTAAACGCCTTGCCGATGGCATGTTCGTCCGTCACGCCGGTAAAGCTGGTGGCGAGAATAATGACGGACAGGCCAATCAGCCCCACTTCGGCAAGATGGAGCGCCAGCGCGGCGATAAGCCAGACGCCGATGACCCCCTGCGCAATCAGTCGCAGCGTCTCCTGGCGCGTCCGCTGGCTGCGGCTCTGCAGATCGAATTTATGCAGCTCCTGACGCACCGGATCCGGGAGCTGTGCCCCGTAGCCAAAGAGGCGAAACTTCTCCACCAGCAGACAGGTCGCCAGGCCGAAGAAAAGCACCGGTACGCTCACGGGTGCCATTCTCAGGAAAAACTCACCGAAGTGCCAGCCTGCCGCTTTGGCAATGATCAGGTTTTGCGGCTCGCCCACCATGGTCATCACGCCGCCCAGGGCGGTACCGACCCCGGCATGCATCATCAGGCTGCGCAGAAACGCGCGGAACTGTTCCAGCACGTCACGGTTATGCGCCTCGACGTGGCTGTCATCCTGTAAATCATCGCTCGGGCGGGACGACGCCACGCGGTGGTAAATGCCGTAAAACCCGACGGCGACGCTGATCACCACCGCGACGACCGTCAGCGCGTCCAGGAAGGCCGACAGAAAGGCTGCCGCAAGGCAAAACGCCAGCGAGAGGAACATTTTCGACGGTATGCTGAGCAGCAGACGCGTGAAGATAAACAGCAGCAACTGTTTCATGAAGTAGATGCCCGCCACCATAAACATCAGCAGCAGAAGCACTTCAAGATTTGAGGCCAGTTCTGCTTTGACGTGTTCTGCCGACGTCATACCGATGACGACGGCTTCAAACGCCAGCAGTCCGCCCGGCAGCAGGGGATAACACTTTAGCGCCATCGCCAGGGTGAAGATAAATTCCGCCACCAGCAGCCACCCGGCAATGAACGGGCTCACGCTAAAGAGAAGGGGGTTAACGACCAGGAACACCAGAAGAATAAGTTTGTACCAGTCCGGAGACTGGCCTAAAAAATTGCGCCACAGCGCGCGGCCAAAAGAAATTTCCACGACAGACGTCCTTCCCCGTCAAGTAAGACAAAACACCAGTATACGCAAAAATCGCGGCCAGCAGGCGGATAAGGCTCGATTGTAAATTTCACAAAAATGAAACGGCGATCCCTCTTTTCTCACTTTGCCGTGCTACCTGCTACTGCGCGCCTCTGGTATGATGAGTCCAATTTGCTAAAGCTGTGTAATGGAAATCTCACTATGGTCATTAAGGCGCAGAGCCCGGCGGGTTTCGCGGAAGAGTACATCATTGAAAGCATCTGGAATAATCGTTTCCCTGCGGGGTCCATTCTTCCGGCTGAACGCGAACTCTCTGAACTGATTGGCGTCACCCGCACCACGCTGCGTGAAGTGCTCCAGCGGCTGGCGCGCGATGGCTGGTTGACGATCCAGCACGGCAAGCCCACCAAAGTGAACAACTTCTGGGAAACGTCCGGGCTGAACATTCTTGAAACGCTGGCGCGTCTTGACCATGAAAGCGTGCCGCAGCTGATTGATAATCTGCTCTCCGTGCGCACCAACATTGCGACGATCTTCATCCGTACGGCCTTCCGTCAGCATCCGGAAGACGCCCTCGCGGTGCTGGCCACCGCGAATGAGGTTGAAGATCACGCCGACGCGTTTGCCACCCTCGATTACAACGTGTTTCGCGGCCTGGCGTTTGCCTCCGGCAACCCGGTGTATGGCCTGATCCTCAACGGTATGAAGGGGCTTTACACACGAATCGGCCGCCACTACTTTGCCAATCCGGAAGCGCGTAGCCTGGCGCTGGGGTTCTACCATAAGCTCAGCAAGCTCTGTACCGAAGGCCTGCACGATCAGGTTTATGAGACGGTGCGCCGCTACGGTCATGATTCCGGTGAAATCTGGCACCGTATGCAGAAAACGCTGCCGGGCGATTTGGCGATTCAGAGTCGCTAAAAGAAAAAACCTCTCGTATGAGAGGTTTTTTTTCGCCCGGTGGCGCTTCGCTTACCGGGCCTACGGGTTTTGTAGGCCGGGTAAGGCGTAGCCGCCACCCGGCAAAAAACTACAGCGTATTCAACCGCGCCGGGCAACGCTCCAGCAGCTCGACGCTCCCGTCTTCGTTCTGCTGCTCGAGCTGCACGTCAAAGCCCCACAGGCGATGAACATGCTTGAGCACCTCTTTACGTCCTTTATCCAGCGGCGCGCGATTGTGCGGGATATAGCGCAGCGTCAGGGAGCGGTCGCCGCGTAAATCCACGTTCCACACCTGAATATTCGGTTCAAGGTTGCTCAGGTTGTACTGGGAAGAGAGGCGAGAGCGGATCTCGCGGTATCCCTCCTCGTTGTGGATCGCGGAGATCTCCAGAAAGTTGTTGCGGTCATCGTCCAGCACGGTGAAGAAGCGGAAATCACGCATGATCTTCGGCGACATAAACTGGCTGATGAAGCTCTCATCCTTGAAGTCACGCATCGCAAAGTGCAGCGTTTCCAGCCAGTCGGAGCCGGCGATATCCGGGAACCAGTACCTGTCTTCTTCCGTCGGCGACTGGCAGATGCGCTTAATGTCCTGGAACATGGCGAAACCAAGGGCATACGGGTTAATGCCGCTGTACCACGGGCTGTTGTAGGGCGGCTGGAACACCACGTTGGTATGGCTGTGAAGGAATTCCATCATGAACCGCTCGGTGACTTTCCCCTCGTCGTACAGATGGTTAAGGATGGTGTAGTGCCAGAAGGTCGCCCAGCCTTCGTTCATCACCTGCGTCTGCTTTTGCGGATAAAAATACTGGCTCACCTTGCGGACGATGCGCAGGATCTCACGCTGCCACGGCTCCAGCAGCGGGGCGTTCTTCTCCATAAAATAGAGCAGGTTTTCCTGCGGCTCGGATGGATAGCGACGCGCTTCAGCGATCGTTTTTTCTTCCTCACGCTTCGGTAGGGTGCGCCACAGCATGTTCACCTGGCTTTGCAGGTACTCCTCGCGGCTTTTCTGCCGGGCCTTCTCCTCCTGAAGGGAGATTTTCTGCGGGCGTTTGTAGCGGTCCACGCCGTAGTTCATCAGCGCGTGGCAGGAGTCGAGCAGTTTTTCCACTTCGTCCACGCCGTAGCGCTCTTCGCAGTCGGTAATGTATTTACGGGCGAAAATCAGGTAATCGACGATGGAGCTGGCATCCGTCCAGCTGCGGAACAGGTAGTTATTCTTGAAAAAGGAGTTGTGCCCGTAGCAGGCGTGCGCCATCACCAGCGCCTGCATGGTAATGGTGTTCTCTTCCATTAAGTAGGCGATGCACGGATTGGAGTTAATCACAATCTCATACGCCAGCCCCTGCTGGCCGTGCTTGTACAGCCGCTCCGTTTCAATAAATTTTTTACCAAACGACCAGTGCGGGTAGTTAATCGGCATCCCGACGCTGGAGTAGGCATCCATCATCTGTTCGGACGTAATGACTTCAATCTGATGGGGATAGGTATCCAGACGATAGAGTTTTGCGACCCGGTCGATTTCGGCGAGGTAGACATCCAGCAGCTCGAAGGTCCAGTCGGGTCCATCGCTGAGACGTGTGTTGTCCTTGTTCAGGGAATCAATAGTAGCCATTAGCGCGCCCTCGTTGTGGGTGCTCTCTCTGTCTGGAGAGCCTCCTTTCAAGCATAGATCAACGTGTTAAAAAGCGTGCTGGGGCAGAAATTTTTTCTTTGCGATTTCGCGTTTTTGATACGGCAAAAAAACGGTATCCCTCAGCATATTATGCTGGTTAAAAATAACGCGCAGCAGGAGATCCCAAATTAGCGCTATCCCCTGATGCTGGGGGATGTGTGAGGTAAGTCACCATAAAAAAGTCGTATGTTGAATAATATTTTCAACTAGGTTATCAATCTGTAATTAGAAGATTGTTCTTTTGCACATAATGGAGTGGCTATGCGTGTTGTCATACTGGGAAGTGGTGTCGTTGGGGTAACCAGCGCCTGGTATTTAAGCCAGGCGGGACATGACGTCACCGTTATCGATCGTGAATCCGGTCCGGCGCTTGAAACCAGCGCGGCGAACGCCGGGCAAATCTCTCCCGGCTATGCGGCACCGTGGGCTGCCCCGGGCGTTCCGCTGAAGGCGATTAAATGGATGTTCCAGCGCCACGCGCCCCTGGCCATCAGCCTTGACGGCACGCCGTTCCAGCTGAAGTGGATGTGGCAGATGCTGCGCAACTGCGACACTCGCCACTACATGGAAAACAAAGGGCGTATGGTGCGCCTGGCGGAATACAGCCGTGACTGCCTGAAAGCGCTGCGCGCGTCGACGGGCATTGAGTATGAAGGCCGCCAGGGCGGGACGCTGCAGCTGTTCCGCACTGAACAACAGTACGAAAACGCCACCCGCGATATCGCCGTGCTGGAAGATGCCGGCGTTCCGTATCAGCTGCTGGAGGCCAGCCAGCTGGGGCAGGTGGAGCCCGCGCTGGCGGAAGTGGAGCATAAGCTGACGGGCGGCCTGCGCCTGCCGAATGACGAAACCGGCGATTGCCAGCTCTTTACCCAACGTCTGGCGCAGATGTGCGAGCAGGCGGGAGTGAAGTTCCGCTTTAACACCGCGGTCGACAAGCTGCTGTCGGAAGGGGAAAAAATTTACGGCGTGAAGTGCGGCGACGAGGTGATCAAAGCCGATGCCTACGTCATGGCGTTTGGTTCGTACTCCACCGCGATGCTGAAAGGCATTCTCGATATTCCGGTCTACCCGCTGAAGGGCTACTCGCTGACCATTCCGGTAAAAGAAGAGAGCGGCGCTCCGGTGTCGACCATACTCGATGAAACGTACAAAATCGCCATTACCCGCTTCGATAACCGCATCCGCGTTGGCGGCATGGCGGAGATTGTCGGCTTCAACACCGAGCTGCTGCAGCCGCGGCGTGAAACGCTGGAGATGGTAGTGGGCGATCTCTTCCCGCGCGGCGGCTTTGTTGAGCAGGCGACGTTCTGGACCGGGCTGCGCCCGATGACGCCGGACGGCACGCCGATCGTGGGCCGCACGCCGTATAAAAACCTGTGGACCAACACCGGGCACGGCACGCTGGGCTGGACGATGGCCTGCGGATCGGGCCAGCTGCTCAGCGACCTGATCTCCGGGCGCACGCCGGCCATTCCGTTTGACGATTTAAGCGCCGCGCGCTATCAATCGGGGTTTACGCCGTCGCGTCCACAGCACCTGCACGGCGCGCATAGCTAAGGAGTTGTCATGTCCCGTCCCGTTCTGGCCCAACTGAACCTGCAGGCCCTGAAGGATAACCTGCAAATTGTTCGCCGGGCGGCACCCGGCGCACGCGTCTGGTCGGTGGTGAAGGCCAATGCCTACGGACACGGCATTGACCGTATCTGGAGCGCGCTGAGCGCCACCGACGGCTTTGCGCTACTGAATCTGGAAGAGGCTATTCTGCTGCGCGAGCGCGGCTGGAAAGGGCCGATACTGCTGCTGGAGGGCTTCTTCCACGCGGACGATCTGCCTCTGCTGGACAAGTACCGTCTGACCACCAGCGTTCACAGCAACTGGCAGATTAAGGCGATTCAGGACGCGAAGCTCCACGCGCCGCTGGATATCTATCTCAAGGTGAACAGCGGCATGAACCGCCTGGGCTTTCAGCCTGAGCGGGTGCATACGGTGTGGCAGCAGCTGCGCGCCCTGAAAAACGTGGGCGAAATGACGCTGATGGCGCACTTCGCCGATGCGGAAAAACCGGAGGGCATTGTCGATGCCATGGTCCGCATCGAGCAGGCGGCAGAGGGGCTGGACTGCCCGCGCTCGCTGTCGAACTCGGCGGCCACGCTGTGGCATCCCGAGGCGCACTATAACTGGGTGCGTCCGGGGATCGTTCTGTACGGCGCATCGCCCTCAGGCCAGTGGCAGGATATTGCCAACAGCGGCCTGAGGCCGGTGATGACCCTGCGCAGCGAGATCATTGGCGTGCAGACGCTGAAGGCCGGTGACGCGGTGGGCTACGGCAGCCGCTACCGGGCGAAAGGCGAGCAGCGGATTGGCATCGTGGCGGGCGGCTATGCCGACGGCTACCCGCGCATTGCGCCGACCGGCACGCCGGTTTGGGTTGATGGGGTCCGCACGGGAACGGTAGGCACCGTATCAATGGACATGCTGGCCGTTGACCTGACGCCCTGCCCGCAGGCGGGCATCGGTTCGCCGGTCGAGCTGTGGGGTAACGAAATCAAAATTGATGACGTGGCGGCCGCAGCGGGCACGGTGGGGTATGAACTCATGTGCGCCCTGGCGCCGAGAGTGCCGGTTGTGACGGTGTAACGAATATTTGTGTCGGGTGGCGGCTTCGCCTTACCCGACCTGCAAAACCCTCGAACGTAGGCCGGGTAAGCGTTAGCGCCACCCGGCAAAAAACCGCTATTCCGCGTCCTCTTCCATCGGCCTTAAACCGACTTTCCGCACCGCGTTATCTTCTTTCTCTGCTACCGTCCAGATCATCCCGGCAAACTCCACCTGATCGCCCACCACCGGCGCAGCGCCCAGCCGCTGCTGGATGATTTCGCCCAGCGTCTGCTGGTTATCACCGTCTTCAGCGCCTTCGTCCAGGCCGTAAATCAGCGCCACATCGGCAAACCTGGCGCTGGCTTCCAGAATAAAATCGCCGAAGAAACGCTGGTCCAGCGCCACCGGAGGCGACTGGCTGAACAGCTTGCCCAGCGCGGGCAGGTCGCGCTCGCGGCCAATCACGCACAGAATATCCCCTTCACGCAGGCGGGTGCTGCCGGTAGGGTGCAGCAGGACATTGTCGCGGAACAGGGCGGCAATGCGGGTTTCGGCAGGCATGTGCAGATCGCGCAGCGACGCGCCCACGCACCATTTGTCAGCGCTCAACTGATAGACGAACTGTTCCCACGGATTTTCCGGATGAATGTCGAGCCCCACGCGGGAAACGGGCCAGCCCACGGGAGGCACCACGACTTTGGCTTTTTTCGCCGCCCACCCGAGGGAGGTCCCCTGGAACAGCAGCGAAATCAGCACCACGAAGAACGCCACGTTAAAGAACAGCCGGGCGTTATCCAGACCCGCCATCATCGGGAAGACGGCCAGGATAATCGGCACCGCGCCGCGCAGGCCTACCCAGCTGATAAAGACGCGCTCGCGCAGGTTGAACCCGCGAAACGGCAGCAGCCCGGCAAACACCGACAGCGGGCGGGCGAAGAAGATCATCCATGCGGAGAGCAGAAGCGCCGGAACGGCGATCGGCAGCAGGTCCGATGGCGTCACCAGCAGCCCCAGCACCAGGAACATGCCGATCTGCGCCAGCCACGCCAGGCCGTCGAAGTTCTGCAAAATGGCATGACGGTTACGAATCGGGCGGTTGCCCATCAGGAACCCGCAGAGGTAGACGGCGAGAATACCGCTGCCGTCCAGCGCGGTGGTAACGGCGAAAATGAGGATGCCGCCGCTCAGCGCCAGCAGGGGGTAAAGCCCCGCGGGCAGCGAGATGCGGTTGATGGTCTGCTGTAGCAGGTATCCCCCCGCCAGGCCGATAACAATCCCCAGCCCGAACTGCTGCAGGATATGCCAGGCAAACGTCCAGCTCAGGCCCGTCTCGTGCTGCTGGATCATCTCGATAAGCGTGATGGTGAGAAATACCGCCATCGGATCGTTACTGCCGGATTCAATCTCAAGCGTGGAGCCGACGCGTTCGTTAAGCCCTTTTCCGCCGAGCAGGGAAAACACCGCTGCCGCATCGGTTGACCCCACGATGGCGCCAATCAGCAAACCTTCCATGATGTTGAGGTGGAAAAGCCACGCGGCCATCATTCCGGTGAGGCCAGAGGTAATCAACACGCCGACCGTGGCGAGCGACAGCGCGGGCCCCAGGGCCACGCGGAAGGAGCTCGCCTGGGTGCGCATCCCGCCGTCCAGCAGGATCACCGCCAGCGCGAGGTTACTCACCATGTAGGCGAAAGGGTAGTTATCGAATGGGATACCGCCAATACCATCGATGCCGGCCAGCATGCCGATGGCGAGGAAAATGACAAGAATAGGTATGCCGAGACGCGATGAAAATGAACTTAATAAAATACTGCTGGTTACAAGGACGGAACCCAAAATGAAAAGGCTGATTATCGCTGCGGCATCCAATGTTCTCTTACTCCCACCTCAATGTTAACGCTGTTACTAAACCCTAACATATTAACGTCGGTAACAGCGTTTTATTAAGGCGGTTTAACGGATTTTTTACCCCTTTATGACCGGATGGCCGCTGATGGTCAGCCGGGAGCCGGAATCATTGTGGATCAGGGAGGCGTGCGCCCCCAGCGCCAGGGTCACGGTTTGCTGCTCATGGCCAAAATCCAGGCCGGTGACGATCGGAATATCCAGCCGCGAGCGAACGAAGTCGACCATGGTTTCAAGGGTGTAACCCGCGTCATAGTCATTCGGCGCAGAGCCGCTGAAGCTGCCCAGCACTATCGCGGACTGACGCCCAAGAATGCCGGCATGATAAAGCTGCAGCAGCATGCGCTCGACGCGGAACGGATGTTCGTTAATATCTTCCAGCACCAGAATGCCGTTTTCGATGTGCGGCAGCCACGGCGTGCCGATAAGCGAGACCAGCATCGCCAGGTTGCCGCCCCAGAGCTGGCCTTCACATTCCCAGTGCGGTCCAAAGCCCCGCCACTCCACGCTGTAGGTGGGATTACGCAGCGCGCGCCAGAAATGCTCTACGGTGAACGCGTCCAGCTCCTGTGCGCCAAAGTTACCGGCCAGCATCGGGCCGCTGAAGGTGACAACGTTATGCAGGGCCAGCAGCCCAAGCTGGATGGCGGTAAAATCACTGTGGCCGCATATCAGCAGCGGATCCTGCTGCTGGCGCTGCGCCAGCCCCTGCCAGTCAATGCTCTCCAGCAGTCGGCTCGCGCCATATCCGCCGCGCACCGCCAGCACAATCCGGTTTTCACCCTTCAGGTTCACCAGGCTATTGATATCATTCAGCCTCTGCGCGTCGGTACCGGCAAAACGCTGCTGGCGGCGGGGGATAATTGTCTGATTTTCTACCCGATGGCCCGACTCCAGCAAACGCTGTACGCCCCGCTGCGCCGCCTCCTGGTTGATGCAGTAGCCCGACGGCGCGATGAGATGAAACTGAGACATGGCAATTCCTTGCTGAATGAGAAACTAATTGTCTATATCATGCCGCTTATACGCCGCCTGCTTCAAGAGGCGACGCACCGCGATGACCGGCTATAAGGATAGATGACGTGAAATTGAGATGGTTTGCTTTTTTGATTGTGCTGCTTGCTGGCTGTAGTTCAAAACATGATTATCAAAACCCACCCTGGAACCCGGAAGTGCCGGTGAAACGGGCCATGCAGTGGATGCCGATCAGTGAGCAAGCCGGGAAAGCCTGGGGCGTCAGTCCGCGCCTCATCACGGCGATCATTGCGGTGGAGTCCGGCGGTAACCCCACGCTCGTCAGCAAGTCCAACGCGGTGGGCCTGATGCAGCTTAAAGCCTCAACGGCGGGGAAAGAGGTTTACCGCTACATGGGCTGGAGCGGCCAGCCGTCCACCAGCGAGCTGAAGAACCCGGAACGCAACATTTCCATGGGCACGGCCTATCTGAGCATCATGGAACACGGCGTGCTGAAGGGGATTAAGGATCCGGAGGTGATGCAGTACGCGCTGGTGGTGTCTTACGTTAACGGTGCCGGCGCGTTGCTCAGAACCTTCTCCTCTGACCGCAAAGAGGCAATAGAAGAGATTAACGACATGGACAAAGATGAATTCTTTGAGCATGTGGCGAAAAATCACCCGGCACCGCAGGCGCCCCGTTATATCTGGAAAGTACAGAAAGCGATGGATGCCATGTAATGCCGTCGACGGGCGGCGGTCACGCTGCCCGATGTCTTTACAGGACTTTATTGGCGCGTTCCCGCGCTTCCCGCTCCAGAGAATAGATAATGCGCTGTAGCTCGCGCTCCGCACCTGGCCCGACGTTCAGGAAACGGAAGCTCAGACGCGGCGTGGTAATCGTTTCGTTCTTGCTGTCCACCACCGTGCGCTCGCTGATGGCAATCAGCTGTGCATCGAAGTAAAAGCGACCCCAGCCGCCCATATCCAGTTCAATTTGGGTGAAACGCATGCCTTCCACCAGCCCGTCCGGCTTCGGCGTATCCAGCAGCGCGCCCATGCCGCCCAGCGACAGGTCAAAGAGACGGAAGCGAATCTCTTTTTTGTCCGGCATTTTGGCCTTACAAAAATAGGCCGGATGAAGCGGGGCGCTAATGCGGAAATATTCACGCCGCTGGACAAACCACAGGTTGCCGGGAAGCGGAGTCACAAATGCAGGCAGCCCCTGATATTCGCTCATTTCCAGGCGCGGCAGAACAAACTCCACCTTAGCCCCATGGGTTTCGGCCATCACAGCAATATGCTCGGCTCTTAGGGCCGCGCGGTTTTCATACTCCTGACTGCCCAGGTCGACAATCAATCGCTCCTGCGAGACGTCAAGGATCTTGCTGATGAACTGATTATTCGACCAGCTAATGCGCAGCGGCACTTCGCCTTTTTGCAGGTCGCGTAATACCCCTAATACAGCCAGCGGATTTTGCTTGAGGAACTGCTCACTGTAATGACTCACGCCGGATGGCTCCTTGATAGATTGACAGACTGTCTTAGCGTTATCGGCAACCCGCAATGAAACTTAATACAAACCGGTGAGTTTTTTTGCCTGTTTTCGCAAAGATAAGTCGGTGAGAAAAAATGATTTTCATGCGATGACCTATACTTAGGTTAGCTGCGCAGAAGGTTTTCTGCGCACGCGTTAAACCTGTAAGAGGGCATCGCTATGGGTATCATCGCCTGGATTATCTTTGGTCTTATTGCTGGCGCTATCGCTAAACTGATCATGCCGGGAAACGATGGCGGCGGCTTTATTCTGACCTGCGTCCTCGGGGTCGTTGGTGCGGTTGTGGGCGGCTGGCTGGCGACGATGTTTGGCTTTGGAGGCAACATAAGTGGTTTCGACCTGCACAGTTTTCTGGTCGCTGTCGTGGGGGCCATTGTGGTGCTGGGCGTATTCAGGTTACTGCGACGAGCATAAATTGACGTAAACGGCTCTCTTCGGAGGGCCGTTTTTTTGCCTGAGTCTTGCTTTGTTAATCTAAATGATAATAATTGTCGTTCCGTATTGCATCTAACAACAAGACGACATTATGAATACCTCACGTTTTACGCTTTGCGCCCTGGCAGGCGCCGTCACGCTCGCTTTGCATGTCCCGGCCTTCGCCGAAGAATCCACCATTGTCGTCACGGGCTCAGAGCAGGGCAGCGCGCTGCCGGCCTGGACGAACAGCGCCACGAAATCGGCCGTTGCTGAAAGTAAAACGCCGCAGGTCATCACCACCGTCTCCGGGCCGGAAATTGAAAAGCGCCACGCGAATTCCGTGAATGAAATCCTGCGCTATGTCCCGGGCGTCTCGACCGAGGTGCGGGGCAATACCTCCTACATGAGCGAATATAAAATTCGTGGCTTTACCGTCGACCAGGAGTTCTATAACGGGCTACAGCTGCCCTATAACGTCACCGGCAATACCAAAGCCCGCATCGATCCGCTGTTGATTGACAGCGTTGATATCCTGAAAGGCCCCTCATCGGTGCTTTACGGCGGCGGGTCGCCGGGCGGGCTGGTGAATATTCAGAGTAAAAAACCGCAGCGGGAAGCGCGAACCGAAATCGGTTTTAACACCGGTAACCGCAGCCTGAAAGAGGGCTATCTCGACTCCACAGGGCCGATCGCCGATAGCGACTGGAACTACCGTCTGCTGGGTAAAGCCACGGAGAATGACGATCAGCCGCATACCACCCGGTATGAAAACTATCTGGTTGCCCCGTCCGTCACCTGGCAACCCGACAGCAAAACCCGCCTCACCCTGGATGCAATAGCGCAGAACTCGCCGAGCCTGACGCCGTCTAACCCGCTGCCGCTCGCGTACCTGCGTTCGAAATACGCGGGCAAACGCGATTACGCCGGCGATGAGTGGAGCGGATTTAAGCAGCGCCAGTGGATGCTGGGCTACAGCTTTGAACACGAGTTCGACAGCGGCTGGGGCTTTAACCAGAAGGCGCGCTATTTCGACGTCGACACGCATCAGCGCAGCGTTTATGCAACGGGCGCCGGGAGTGAGGTTTATCAGCTCAACCGCTTTGCCTACACCACCGATGAAGATCTCAAGAGCTTCAACGTCGATAACCAGGTCACCAAAACCGTGGCGCTGGGCGACTGGAAACACCATCTGCTGGCCGGGTTTGACTATCAGAAGATGGACTCCCACTTCCACTATCGCTACGCGTCGGCGACGCCGGGCATGGATATGCGCCATCCTGACTATTCGCAAATCAGCGAAAGCGCGCTGGGGCTCTATACCGCCCAGAAAAACCGTCTGAGCTATCAGCAGAACGGCTATTACCTGCAGGACCAGGTGGAATGGGGAGGCCTCAACCTGCTGGGCAGCCTGCGCTACGACGATTACCGCTCCGTCACCACCAACTACCTGCAAAACGGCGATAAGGCCTGGGTATCACAGGATCGCGTCACCAAACGCCTGGGCGCGCTTTACGCCTTCGATAACGGGATTTCACCGTTTATCAGCTATTCGGAAGGTTTTGCGCCGGTGTCCCCGCAGGGCACGCTCGTGGCGAAAGAGGTCAAACCGACCACCAGCAAGCAGGTGGAAGGCGGGGTAAAATATCTGCTGGCCGACTACGCCACCACCTTTACCGCCTCGGTGTTTAACATCCGGCAGAAAAACGTTGTCACCTCCGATCCGGGGTTCCTGAACTATCGTCAGACCGGGGAAGTGGAATCCAAAGGCGCGGAACTGTCCGCCATCAGCCGTCCGACGGACAACCTGACGCTGATTGCCAACTATGCCTACACCCATGCGATCAATACGCAAGATGACAAGTACAAAGGTAAACGCCCAACGCAGGTTCCGGAGAATGCCTTCAACCTCTGGGGGGACTACACCTTCGAGAACACGCCGCTGAAGGGGCTGATGCTGGGGGCGGGCGCGCGCTACACCGGCCCGATGGAAATTTCTCCGGCCAACGATGCGGGGAAACTGGGCGGCACCACCCAGTACGATCTGGCGGCGTCGTATCGGATGGGCGAAATTCTGCCTTCGCTGGCGGGACTGACCCTTAAGGCGAGCATGCAGAACATCACTAATAAAGAGACGCTGACCTGCTACGACGCAACCAACTGCTGGATTGGGCGTGACAGGACGTATCAGCTAGGGGCGAGCTACAGCTTCTGACTGCCCGGCGGCGCTGCGCTTACCGGGCCTACAAATCCAACGTAGGCCGGGTAAGGCGCAGCCGCCACCCGGCAATACTCACCTACTGCGCCGTCGCCTTCACCGGCGTCGCCTCATCATTCGCTGCAGGCCGATTTTCCGGCACGCTGTCGCACGGTTTCTCTTTCGGGCAGACCCGATCCAGCATCTTCAGCGTCACGCCGTTGCTCCAGCCGAAGCCGTCCTGTAGCGGGTACTCGCCGCCGCCGCCGCCCGTACCGGTTGTCGACACGTCATATTTCTCAACCAGTTTCTTCTCGCGGTCGTAAGTGTGCTGCACGTTCTTCAGGAAGCGCCAGGTGACATCCATTGAGACCTTCTCTTGCCCGTAATTCTGCAGACCTTCCGCAGCCACCCACTGCAGCGGGGCCCAGCCGTTTGGCGCATCCCACTGCTGGCCGCTGTTGACGGTGGTGGTCGCTATTCCGCCCGGCTGCAGCAGGCGTGAGGACGTCGCTGCGGCGACTTTATCGGCGCGATCCTGCGCTGCCGCCTTCACGTAAAGCGGGAACAGGGCCGCAGCGGTGAGCTGATTGCGCACCTTCTTGCTCTTCAGATCGTAATCGGCGTACCAGCCTTCTTTATCATTCCAGAGGTGGCTCTCGATGGCTTTCTGACGGGCGGCGGCCAGCGCCTCGTATCTGCTTGCGCTGGCGGCGTCACCGCTCTCCTGGCCTGCCCGCGCCAGCAGTTTTTCCATTTTGAACATCAGGGCGTTAAGGTCCACGGGCACGATGCTGGTCGTCCGGATGGTGCCAAGCTTTTGCGGATCGTCCATCCAGCGGGAGCTAAAGTCCCACCCCGAGGCCGCGGCGGAACGCAGGTCGCGGTAGATCTCGGTCGCGGGACGGTTAGGGTTGCTTTTGGCGGTATTCACGTCGTCAAGCCAGGACTCCGGGCGCGGTGTATCGCGATCGTCCCAGTAGCGATTGAGCACCGAGCCGTCATCCAGCTTCACCACGCGCTGGTTTGCCTGCCCTGGCTGAAGCGAATCCACGCCCTCCATCCAGTAGGCGTACTCTTTTTCCATCTGCGGGCGATATTTCTTCAGCGCGTCGCCGTCGTGCGTCGCCAGCAGTTCCACCATCATGGAGAAAAACGGCGGCTGGGAGCGGCTCAGGTAGTAGCTGCGGTTGCCGTTGGGAATGTGGCCGAAGGTGTCGATCTCGTAGGCGAAGTTATCCACCATATCGCTGATTTTATCCCAGTGGCCGCTCTCCGCCAGGCCCAGCATGGTGAAATAGCTGTCCCAGTAGTACACCTCGCGGAAGCGTCCGCCGGGCACAACGTAAGGCTTCGGTAACGGCAGCAGGGAATCCCATTTATTACTGGCCTTATCGGTGGTGCGCGTCAGTACGGGCCAGAGGTCGTCAATATGCTCGCGTAAACTTTGTCCTGCGGGCGGAACATATTTCTCGCCTTCCGCAGGCAGCGTGAAGTTCATCTCGACAAAGTGGCGCAGATCGAAGCTGGACTGGGTATGCTGCATCCGGTAATCCGCCAGAATCATCAGCGGATCGCTTTTGGGGACGGCATCAGCGAAGGTTTTCTGATCGGGAAACAGCTTGGCACTTTGCACATCACTAAACAGAGGGCCAAGTAAAATATCGGGGGAATTCTTCTGAAACGCAGGCTGTTCATCAGCATAACTTAATGTCGTCGCACCGAGCAGCGCGCCTCCCAGCGCGAGGTGCAAAAGAGCAGGGCGTAAAGTACGAGGTGTTAACATCTGTTCGTCTCCTGTATTCGCTGAGCAGCGTAACCGCTGTTATCAATCACCTGAAAACCTTAGACGAATATCGACCGCTTCGCGTGTTCAATATCCCATTTTGCGCAGAACCAGACAATTTACCGCTTCGCCCGTCCAGTCTGTTTGGGAGGAATTTGTTGTGTAAATGGAATTAAAAGAATTATACCGTTAAATAATCATATATATTTCACGTTAAAATATAAATATCACCAATGAAAAAAGAGTGTGAGGTGGGTGGTCTTTATTCCCTTCATTACTGCAGCTTTTCTCTGCGCCGATCACACAAGTTAAAAATCATAATTACGTTGTGAAAAAACAGAATAGTACCGCTGAGGGTATTTTGTGGAAATGGCTGGGCTCTATATTTGGGTATTCACTTTTATAATCAGGATGGATTCTATGCAATTAAAGAAAACGGTAATTCTGATAAGCGCATTCTACTCCGGCGCACTTTTTGCAGCACAACCCTCAATGAACGTGGAAGAAAAGCTGGCGCAACTGGAAGCGCAAATTCAGGAGCTTAAACAGCAGCAGGCCGCCGCAGCGCAGGCGGCGCCAGCGGTAGTGGTGCAGTCGGAAGAGCCGGTGAGCAAAACCGCTCCGCCAAAACTGACGCTCTCAGGGTATGGTGATATTAAATTTTATGGTGATGTCGAATTTAATATGGATGCCGCCAGTAAAACAGGTAGCCTCACGTCTGTTAAGCAAAGTGCTAATAGCGACTGGGCGCCGGGAGATAAAGAGCGCTGGGATATTAACGGGCGTATTTTATTAGGCTTTGACGGCTATCGTAAAATGGATAACGGCAATTTTGCCGGGTTCTCCGTCCAGCCGCTCGGCGACCTCGCCGGGAAAATGTATCTGGATGATGCGGTATTTTTCTTCGGCACCGAGAATGACTGGGAAATTAAAGTCGGACGCTTTGAGGCCTATGACATGTTCCCGCTCAATCAGGATACGTTTGTGGAATACTCCGGGAATACCGCAGACGATCTTTACAGCGACGGCTATGGCTATATCTATATGCTGAAAGAGGGGCGTGGGCGAGCCGACAGCGGGGGCAACTTCCTGATGAGCAAGACGCTGGATAACTGGTATTTTGAGCTGAATACCCTGCTCAAAGACGGCAGCGATTTGTATGTCGACCAGCGTTATCACGGTGCTGAACTTGAGAACGACAAAAATGTAGCCTACGTGCGCCCGGTCATCTCGTGGCAAAACGGGCCGTTTTCCAGCGCGGTTGCCATGGAGACCAACCTGGTCAACAACGCCTATGGCTATCGCGACGCCGCCGGGCGATGGGTAGATCAATCCGATCGCACCGGCTACGGGTTCACGATGACTTGGGACGGGCTCAAAACCGATCCGGAGGATGGGGTGGTCGTGAATCTCAACACGGCTTATCTGGACGCAACGGGCGAAACCGACTTTACCTCAGGCATCAATGCCCTCTGGCGTAATTTTGAGCTGGGCTATATCTACGCCCATAACGAAATCGACGAGTTTAATACCTCAACCTTTGACGCCGAGTGTGAAAACGACTGCTGGATAACCGACCCGGGCGAGTATGACATCCATACAATTCATACCTCGTACCTGATCCCGAACGTCATGAAGATGAAAAACTTCAACATCTATCTGGGCGCGTATGCGTCATGGGTCAATGCATCCCCGAAAGAGGGCGACAATAAAAACGACGATCGCTACGGTGGCCGCGTGCGCTTTAAATACTACTTCTGATGCCAGCCAGCCGGTCAGACCTCTTCCGGGGTCTGGCTGGCTTCCCTCAGCGTGCCCGGCGCATGCCCAATAATACGCTTAAATGCCCGGCTAAACGCCGCCAGAGAGCCGTAGCCCAGCCGCAGGGCGACGGTTTCAATCGGCTGATTTTCATGACGAATATACTGAATCGCCAGCCGCATTCTGAGCTCGCTGAGATATTTTGCCGGCGTCGTCCCCGTCGCGGCCAGAAACCGTTCGGCGAACACGGAGCGCGACGTGCCCGCTTCTTTTGCCAGATCCGCCACGCTCCAGTTCAGGCCAGGCTGCTGGTGCATGGCGTAAATGGCCCGGCTCAGGCGCGGATCGCGCAGGACCTGCACCCAGCCGGTGGCCTTACCACAGCCGCCTTCAACCCAGCCGCGCACGATTAACGCCGCCACCACGTCGGCCAGCCGCGCAAGTATCCCGGCATACCCGGCCTGACGCGCCGCGGATTCCCGCTCCATCGCCGCCAGCAGCGGATGAATTTCCGGCCAGGTGGACATCAGCCGGCTGACCATCATCACCTCCGGCATCGCCTTGATCAGCGGCTGCATTCCGCCGAGTTCAAAATCCATGCATCCGCTAAAGATGAGGGTGTTCTCGCTTTCCGGGCAGGGCTCGCAGGTGATGGCACAGACCGAGCTGCAGATCGGCTCGCTCGGGAAGGCATTGACAGGAGTAATGGTTGCCTGCTCGTCAGAGAGCAGGGCATGGGAATTCCCGCCGGGAATAAAGAGGGCGTCACCGCCGCCCAGTTCGAACGTCGCGCCGCTCTCCATTCGCAGCAGGGCGCTGCCGTGGCTCACAAAATGGAACTGCGCCTTGCCCGGCGCCTGATGGAACGCGACGCCAAACGGCGCGCTGGCTTCGATTCGCCGATATTTCACGCCTGACAGGCGCATGCCGCGTAAAAGTTCGCTGATGAGATCGGGGGACTGTACGGACATGGCGCAACTCCGGACGAATAATCAATAAGTGGAGATTATATGTCATAGATCGTCCAGGGTGAACCTTCTATGCTTTTGCGACAGTTGTCACATTTTTATAACGGGATAAAAACAGATGAATTCATGTGTCGCGGCGAGCGAGGCGTTAACGCCTGCAAAACCCGCCTGGCGGGCCGTCTATTCCCTGGGGCTGGGGGTGTTTGGTTTAATTACGGCAGAGTTTCTGCCCGCCAGTCTGTTAACGCCGATGGCCGCGAGCCTGGGCGTCAGTGAGGGAATGGCCGGACAGGCCGTCACCGCCACCGCGCTGGTGGCGCTGGTAACCGGGCTGCTGATAACGCCTGCGACCAAAAGCATCGACCGCCGCTGGGTGCTGATGTTTTTCTCGGTGCTGCAAATCATCTCCAGCCTGCTGGTGGCTTTTGCGCCCAACCTGCACGTCCTGCTGATGGGGCGCCTGCTGCTGGGGGTCGCCATCGGGGGATTCTGGGCGATGTCGACGGCCACGACGATGCGCCTGGTTCCGGCGGATAAAGTGCCGAAGGCGCTGGCGGTGATCTTTTC
This sequence comes from Enterobacter cloacae complex sp. ECC445, assembly GCF_021892025.1. NCBI lineage: Bacteria > Pseudomonadati > Pseudomonadota > Gammaproteobacteria > Enterobacterales > Enterobacteriaceae > Enterobacter > Enterobacter cloacae complex sp. ECC445. The sequence continues at coordinate 199,941 of NZ_JAKLRZ010000001.1, forward strand.
CAGCGTATCGATTGCCACGGTGGTCGCCGCGCCGCTGGGGAGCTATCTGGGCAGCCTTATCGGCTGGCGCAACGTGTTTATCCTCTGCATTCTGCCGAGCATGCTGGCGCTGCTGTGGCAGCTCTGGGTCCTGCCGTCCATGAAGCCGGAGAGCAGCGGCAGCCTGAGCACGCTGTTCCGCGTGCTGCGTCGCCCGGGGATGATCGGCGGCATGCTGGCGACCATCCTGATCTTCAGCGGCCATTTCGCCTTCTTTACCTACCTGCGCCCGTTCCTGGAAACGGTGGGGCAGGCGAGCGTGGAGACCATTTCGCTGATCCTGCTGGGCTTTGGGCTTGCTAACTTTGTCGGCACCTCCATTGCCGGGCATCTGCTGGCCCGTAATCTGCGCCTGACGTTAGCCCTCGTGCCGTTCGGCATGGGCGTACTCGCGCTGATGATGGTGGCGTTTGGTCATCTGGCGATGCTGGACGGGCTGCTTGTCGCCCTGTGGGGCTTTGCGTTTGGTCTGGTTCCGGTGGGCTGGTCAACCTGGCTTGCAACCACCGTTCCGGATGAAGCCGAGAGTGCGGGGGGACTGCTGGTGGCGTCCATTCAGCTGGCGATAAGCGCCGGTGCGGCCGGGGGCGGGGCGGTATTTGACCTCAGCGGCGCAAGCGGCGTGTTCGCGGGCAGCGGTTTCCTGCTGGTAACGGCGATGGTGATTGTGTTTATGGGTGTGAAGGTGAAAGCGGAGTAATGTTTTGCCGGGTGCGCGTTCGCGCCACCCGGCTTCAGGCTTACAGCCCTCTCTTATCCATCAGCACCGCCAGATCCACCAGGCGGTTAGAGAAGCCCCACTCGTTGTCGTACCACGCCAGGATCTTCACCATGTTCCCGCCAATGACCAGCGTAGAAAGCCCGTCGATAATCGAGGAGCGCGGGTCGCCCTGGTAATCGCTGGAGACCAGCGGCTCATCGCTATAGCCGAGGATGCCCTTCAGGGGCCCGCTGGCGGCAGCCTGACGGAACGCGTCATTCACCTCGTCGGCGGTGACGTTACGGCTCAGGGTGACCGTTAAGTCGACAATCGACACCACCGGCACCGGCACGCGCAGGGAGTACCCGGTCAGCTTGCCGTCCAGAGAGGGGATCACTTTGCCCAGCGCTTTTGCCGCGCCGCTGGAGTAGGGCACAATCGACAGCGCCGCCGCGCGCGCGCCGCGCAGATCTTTTTCCGGCTGATCGTGCAGCGCCTGGCTGTTGGTGTAGGCGTGGGTGGTATTCATCAGGCCATGCTCAATCCCGAACTGCTGATGCAGCACCTGCGCGGCCGGAGCCAGTCCGTTCGTGGTGCAGCTCCCGTTGCTCACCACCGCGTGGCGGGCGGGATCGTACTGGTCATGGTTGACGCCCATCACAATCGTCAGGTCGTCGTTCTTCCCGGGGGCGGAAATGATGACGCGCTTAGCGCCGCCGCGGGTGATATGCACCGCCGCTTTTTCCCGCTCGGTAAAGAAGCCGGTGGCCTCAATCACCACGTCAACGCCGACGTCACGCCACGGGATATTCGCCGGGTCGCGTTCGCTAAACACCGCAATCCGCTGTCCGTCTACCTGCAGCGCGCCGTCTGTCGCTTCGACCGGTGCGGGCAATTTACCCAGAAGGGAATCATGCTTCAGCAGGTGGGCGAGGGTTTTACTGTCCGTCAGATCGTTAATGGCCACAATCTGCAGATCCGGGTTACCCAGCGCCGCGCGCAGGAAATTACGTCCGATACGGCCGAAACCGTTAATACCGACCTTAACCATGGTGCACTCCTTATCTCTGTTGTCTGGAGTCACTGTAGGCGTCTGGCCGGTTGGCGTAAACGACAAAAAAGGATCAGATTACGCCATCTTGCGGCAGTGGAAGCGCTGGCGGTACTCGCCGGGGGTGAGGTGAAGCTGCTTCTCAAAGATGCGTCGCAAATTAATGCTGGTGCCAAATCCGCTTTGCTCCGCCACGCGCTCAAGGGGATCTTGCGTCTGCTCAAGCAGCTGGCGGGCGGCGGCCAGACGCGCTTCGGTTACGTAGCGGGCCGGAGAGACGCCCGCGTCGCGGGTAAACACGCGGGTGAAATTGCGCGGGCTCATCGCCGCTTTCCCGGCAAGATTTTCCACGCACAGGTCTGCGGTAAGGTTCTGCAGGATAAAGCGCTGCACCTCGCTTATCGGACCTGATGTGTCCGGCTGCTGCAGGCTGTAGCGGCTGAACTGCAGCTGGCCGCCGGGACGGCGCAGGTACATCACCATATCCTGCGCCACGTCGCGGGCGAGGGTAAATCCGTAGTCGTCTTCCACCAGCGCCAGGGTCAGGTCGAACCCGGAGCTCACGCCGCCGGAGGTCCAGATGGGGCCATCCTGAATATACAGCGGACCGCCTTCGACGCGGATTGACGGGTACTCTGCCTGCATCGTCTCCAGCAGCCGCCAGTGGGTCGTTGCGCGCCGCCCGTCCAGCAGGCCGGTCTGGGCCAGCAGCATCGCGCCGCCGCAGATAGAGGCGACGCGCCGGGCGTGCGGTGCAGCGAGGTGCAGCCAGTCCACCACCGCCGTGCTCTCCTGCTCGTTCATCCCGCGTCCGGTGATGATAATGGTGTCCAGCGGCTCGCGCGGATCCAGCTCCGGCAGGCGGTAATCCGCCAGCAGGTTAAGGCCGGACTGGCCGTGGATCACCTGGTGAGGCTGCGTAGTGGCGATGATAATCCGGTAGCGGGGCTGCGCAAGCCCTTCCGGATGCAGCCGGTTGGCCTGCATCAGAATGTCGGCGATACCGGCGGCCTCAAACAGCATGCCGCCGTCGGGAACGATAATCAGGATCTTCTTCATGTCCTGAAAAGTACCTTTATCACAGAATAAGTCAAGCGGCGCGTGCGCCTCTGTTTCTGGCAAAGCAAAGCGATTTAAGTTCTTTGTTATTTCAGGCGTTATCCCCGATCGTCAGGGGCACTGTCTCTGGCGAAACGGCGTCTGAAGGAATGGGTCAACGAAGCTCTCTCTATTTACATCCGCAACAGCGCGAACGCATCCGCCACCTCGCATCGGGCTTTTTATGGCGGAGCGAACTGCCCACGTGGCTGTTAATCATCACTATTTATGCAGGCTGGTTTGCCGCGCTGGCGTTCTGGCAAACGCTTGGCCTGCTGCCCGCCACGCTGCTGCTGATCGGATTTACCGCCTGGTATATGTCCCTGCAGCATGAGCTGATCCACGGGCACCCCACGCGTTTTGCCTGGCTCAACCAGCTTTTCGGCACGCTTCCGCTGGCGGTCTGGTATCCGTATGGCCTGTACCGGGACTCCCATCTCGCCCATCATCGGCACCATAGCCTGACCCATCCGGTGGATGATCCGGAGTCGTACTATTTTACCGACGAGAGCTGGGCGCGTTTTTCCGCGTGGCAGAAACGCGTCATTCACGCCCGAAACACCTTCCCCGGGCGGCTGATGCTGGCGCCGCTGCTGGATATCCTTCAGACGCTGGGCAGCGCCGCGGCGGCATTTCGCCATCTACGCCTGCGGGCCATGTGCATGTGGCTGGTTCACGGGCTGCTGCTGGCGGCGCTCTTCGCCTGGATGACGCATACCGGTTTTTCACCCGTCTGGTTCGTGCTGGCGGTCAGCTATCCGGCGCTGGCGCTGACCAAGGTCCGCTCCTTTTTCGAACATCGCGCGGCGGACGATCCGCTCGCGCGCTCCGTCATTAACGAGGCCGGGCTGTTCTGGCGGGTACTGTTTTTAAATCTCAACTACCATTCAGTTCATCACGATTTACCCGGCGTTCCGTGGTACGGGCTGAAGGCGATCTACCAGCAAAATCGGGAGGCGTACCAGCTGCGCAACCACGGTTTTCTCGTCAGGGGCTACGGTGAGTGGCTGCGTCAGTTCTGGGTCAGGCCCGTCGACGTCACCGTTCATCCCGGAAAGCAACAGGGGGAGGGGTATGAATAATCTGCTGGCGTTTCCCATGTACGCGGTGGATCGCGCCGACACCCGCGCGCTCTGGCTGGCGGTTAAGGGGTTACTGGCCGCGCGGGGCGTGTCCGTCGACGGCGACCCCGGCTGGCCGGAATCTGACCTGCTGGCCCACTGGCAGCAGCCTGGGCTTGTCCTCAGCCAGACATGCGGCTACCCGCTGGTCACGCAGCTCCCGGACGTGCAGGTGGTCGGCTGTTTTCACTATCTGGCACCGGGCTGCGAAGGGTTCCGGTACCGCAGCTTTCTGGCGGTGCGCGAGGAGGATCGGCACCTCACGCTGGCGGATTTTCGCGGCCGTCGGGCGGTCTGTAACTCTCCTGACTCGCAGTCCGGCTACAATGCGCTGCGAAAAAAAGTCGCGCCTCTGGCGGCTGACGGTCCGTTTTTCGCGCAAACGTCCTTTAGCGGCAGCCATCGCCGGTCGCTGATTGACGTCAAACGCGGGGCGGGGGATATCGCGGCCATCGACTGCGTCACCTGGGCGCTGCTGCAGCGCCACGAGCCGGAACGGCTTGCGGGGCTGGCGGTCATTGACCATACGCCATTGACGCCGGGACTGCCGCTGATCACGTCGTCTAATACACATCCTGACATGCTTAACGCCCTTCGCGATGCGCTTCACGCGCTGGTGAGCTCGCCGGAACACCGGGCCGTCTGCGACGCGGTGCTCATCAACGGCTTTAGCGCGGTGACGCGTCAGGCCTACGCCTCATTGCTGGCGTGATAAATCTCCCGCGCGTCGTTAAAACAGCGCAGCGCCAGGGAGGAGACCGGTTTCTGCCTGCGCATAATCAGGCCGACAGGCGCGTCAATGTTCGCGTCGGCGATGGGGATAATCCTGAAATGGCTGTTCAGATCCTCCAGGCCGTTGTTCAGGGGCATGACGGCGCAGCACACGCCGCTCTGCACTGCCTGAATGATCTGGAACGTGGAGTCGCTCTCGAAAACGGAGGTTGGTTCAATGCCTGCCGCGTTAAGGCTGGCCTCCACGTGGGCCCGGTAGTGCATCCCTTTGGTCAGAAATCCCAGCGGAAAATCCGTCAGGTCCTGCCAGGTCAAGCTCTCCCGAGCGAGCCGGAAGTGGCGAGTGTCGTGCAGCAGGCCCATCTTCGTTTTGGGAAGCTGGATAATATCGAACAGGCTGGTGTCGACGCTGTTGAGATAGCAAATGCCCAGCTCCAGCTGATTGCGGCTGACGCCGTCGGCAATCTGCGCCGAGGACATGGCGTAGAGGCTGTAGGTCAGCTCCGGGTATTTTTGCGTCAGCAGGCGAATAAAAATCATCGGATCGACGCTCGCCAGCGGCACCATCCCCAGACGGAGTTCGCCCACCACCTGGCCTTTGCACAGCGCGGCCTCCGCCTGTAGCCCGTCGTGCGCCGCCAGCAGAGCGCGCGCCCACGCGAGGATGCGCTCTCCCTCCGGCGTAAACCCTTCAAAGCGCTGCCCGCGCGCAATCAGCACCAGCCCCAGCTCCTCTTCCAGGCTGCGGATGCGCATGGAGAGGGTCGGCTGGGTGATGTTACACTGCGAGGCCGCCTTGCCAAAATGGCGGGTCTCGTCGAGCGCGATTAAATATTTTAACTGTTTAATATCCATCTTTTTTACGCGCGCGCAGCCCTACAGCATGCGGATCTCTTTCGAGCGCAGCGTGATGCGAACCGGAACGGATTTATACGACGGCGTGCCGCTGTCCTTGTCCAGATAATCAAGCGGTACCAGCACGTTGGCCTCCGGATAATAGGCGCCGACGGTGCCCGGCGCGATGCTGTACGCCACCACGGTAATGTCGTTCAGGCGCTGAACGCTGCCGGGGAGGGCGGTTTCGATATCCACGCGGTCGCCGTGCTCCAGCCCTGACTGCGCCATGTCCTCTTCGTTCATAAACAGCACGTCGCGGCGGCCAAAAACGCCGCGGTAGCGGTCGTCCAGGGCGTAAATGGTGGTGTTGTACTGGTCGTGGCTGCGCAGGGTGATCAGGCGCAGAACGTGCTCACCTTCACCGCTGGCGTTTTCGTGCACGCCGTCGAACACCGAGAACATCGCTTTGCCCGTCGCCGTCGGCCAGATTCGCTGCGTCGGCGGCAGCGGCATACGGAAGCCGCCGGGCACGCGGATCCGCGCATTGTAGTGCTCGAAGCCCGGAATGGTCTGCTCGATCAGCTCGCGAATGCGGTCGTAATCCTCAACCAGCGTCAGCCAGTCCACGCGGGTTTCCGTCAGGGTCGCTTTCGCCATGCCGGCGACGATAGCGGGTTCCGAACGGAGCAGCGGCGAGGCGGGCTTCAGCTTGCCGGATGAGGCATGCACCATCGACATCGAGTCTTCGACGGTAATAGACTGACGCCCGGTGGCCTGAATATCCAGCTCCGTGCGCCCAAGGCACGGAAAAATAAAAGTCTCCTTGCCCACCAGCAGATGGGTTCGGTTCAGCTTGGTGCCGACGTGGACGCTTAAATCCAGGTTGCCCATCGCCGGGAAGCCCCGCTCGTGATCGGGCATCGCCACCGCAAAATTACCGCCGAGGCAGATAAGCGCCTTCGCGCGGCCGTCGATCATCGCCTGTGTGGCCTGCACCGCATCGTGGCCGTGGTGAGACGGCGGCTCAAAGCCGAACACGTCTTTCAGACGGTTCAGAAAAGCCGGCGTAGGCTTCTCGCTAATTCCGACGGTGCGGTTCCCCTGAACGTTCGAATGGCCGCGCAGGGGGCAGATACCCGCGCCGGGCTTGCCGATATTGCCGCGCAGCAGCAGCAGGTCGGCGATCAGGCGGACGTTTGCCGTACCTTTATTGTGCTGGGTAATCCCCATTCCGTAAGTAATGATGGTGGCATTCGATTTCGCATACGCCTCGGCTACCGCCTTGAGCGCCGACTGGCTCAGACCCGATTCGCGCTCGATCTCGTCCCAGCGGGTCTGCGCGATATCGGCGGAGAAGTCCTCAATGCCCTGGGTGTGCTCGGCAATAAAGGCGCGATCCAGCACGTCACCGCGTTCGGCCTCCATCTCCAGCAGATGTTTGGCAATGCCTTTCAGCGCGGCGGCATCGCCTCCGGCCTTCACCTGGAAGTAGGTTGAGGCGATGTCGGTGGAACTGTAGGTCGCCATTTCAATCACGCTTTGCGGATCGGCGAAGCGTTCGAGCGCGCGTTCGCGCAGCGGGTTAAAGACGATAATCGGCACGTTGCGGCGCGCCAGCTCGTGGAGCGTGCCCATCATGCGCGGATGGTTCGTGCCGGGGTTATGGCCGATGGAGATCACCAGCTCCGTCTTGTCGAAGTCGTCCAGCGAGACGGTTCCTTTCCCGATGCCAATCGAACGGGGCAAGCCGACGCTGGTGGCCTCGTGACACATGTTCGAGCAGTCGGGGAAGTTGTTGGTGCCGTATTCGCGCGCGAACAGCTGGAACAGATACGCCGCTTCGTTAGAGGCGCGCCCGGAGGTATAGAACTCGACCCGATCCGGCTCGAGCCCGCGCAACACTTCGCCGATGTGCTGGAACGCCTCGTCCCAGTCGACCGGCCGGAAGGTATCGCTTGCCCGGTCATAGCGCAGGGGATGCGTCAGCCGGCCGTACCCTTCCAGCTCAAAGTCCGATTTTGCCAGCAGCGAGGAGACGCTGTTTTCTGCCAGAAACGCGGGGGTAACGCGCTTGCTGGTCGCTTCCCAGGTCACCGCTTTGGCGCCGTTCTCGCAGAACTGGAAGGTCGATTTGTGTTCTTTATCGGGCCACGCGCAGCCCGGGCAGTCGAAGCCGTCAGGCTGGTTAGTACGCAGCAGCGTCGCGGGAGCGTCAAGGGTATCCATTTGGGTACGTACCGCGATGGCCGTCGCTTTTAACGCGCCCCAGCCGCCGGCAGGACCGTCATAGTGTCTGATGCCCGGCACCGAGCGTCTCTTTTTGTTCATACCCACTCCTGATTTGTTCGGTCACACAGCGTCTGAACGGATAGCGCACTGCAGATAACGATAAGCGAAAGCAATGACGGCCGGATGGCCGATTGCACGCGTTGCGTGAAAAGGCTTTTTCTTAAAATGTTTCTATTACAGTGTGTTACCCGTTCCGGTGATTAAATATTTAAAGAAATTATAACGATTTTTTATCATTTGAATAATAAATCTTATCTATTGCCCGGTAGGCGAGATAGATGGCGTGAGCAGGAAAAGATGTAGCACCAATAAAACTTCGAATGAAGCCTGAGGGTGGGGAGGATAAACGCTGCTCACGCCTGGCGGGCGATGGCGTGCATTTTTCGCTGGCCACAGTGCCGGAAAGGTTAACTGCGGCTTAATGATTAATGCGTATAATTTATGCCAGAGTGGGTAATTATCACTTCGTGAAATAAAGAGTTATTTTGCGGCGTGAAATTAACGTCGCGCCACATAAGTGAAATATTTCCATTCGGACAGCGAATTGCGCGGAATATTAAAGATACCCTGTTAGTGCAACAAATAATTCATTGTTGCTCTATTCATCCGTTATCACTAAAACGTGAATTCTACTAATTATGGTAGTGGTCATAATAGCGTTATTGCGTTAATGAAAGTGGTTCTCTTTTGCGCTTTTTTTATTTTAAAACAATGCATTGCATGGTCTTATGGTGGGTAAATAAGAGAGTGTAGGCCGCGTCGGGTTTTTTAGTAAGATTAATCCTATAATTTCGCGACTGCTTCATTTACCAACAGTTACGTAACGGTAAATATTGAATTGAAGCGGAGCTCATGTAAACTTGTTTACCGTTTGTCAAAATATGTCAGGAAGACGCTGGGCCTTATTCTGAAGGGCTCGTGCGGTAGCTATGCCCTTAAAATAGTCACGCCCTGAAAATATCCTGGCTATTTTAACAATAGCACTTAAGTCAAACTTCACCCCCTTATCTTCATCATCGAAATATCGCTACGGAAAAGCATATGAAAATGCGCGTACTGTTTTCACTTCTGTTTGTAATGGCGGTGGCGGGCTGTAAAGCGCCGCAGAAACCTGTAATCAACGACGATACGATCGAGACCAGCCAGGTCAACGGCGTCACCTTAACCCACCGTCACGCCGTTACCCCGCCAGCGGAGTTCACGCCGGTCAACGAGCCTTATCGCGCTATGTACCCGGCCTCCCTGATGAGTCGACCTGACTTCGGCGGGAAAGTTATCCGTAATCTTGAGACCGGAAAAACCTACGTGGTGCTGGGGCAGGTTGAACACTACTGGATGGCGCTTGCCGATGAAGGTAATGAACAGCTGATTGGTTACGTCCCGATGCGCGCCGTGATCAAAGCTGACCAGTACGACGCTGCCGTGCGTAAACAGGCTATTCGTCCGAAGGCACGTAAAAAAGCGACCTGCGTCGACGTCGATGGCAACAGCAAGGCCTGCAAAGACAGCGCTAACGGTACCTGGATCCTGAACTAAACGGCTTTCATGAGCGCATTTTTATGAATCATAAAAATTTTCATAAGCTGTGGTTATTCTTTTACGCGGTGATTTTCGCCCTTGTCAGTGGCTGTACGTCGTCTTCACACAGCGACCCCTCCCGCTACAATCTGCAGTTTCAGGCTCATCCACAAATCAACGACTCTGCGCCGCTTAAGGTCCGGGTGCTGTTGCTGAAATCCGATGCGGATTTCATGTCCAGCGACTTCTATTCGCTGCAGAACAACGCGTCAGCCACGCTTGGCGCGAATCTGCTGAACAGCGATGTGTTCTTCCTGATGCCGGGACAGCTGTCAAAAACCCTCAGCGGGCAAAGCTCTCCGGAAGCCCGCTATATCGGCGTGATGGCGGAGTATCAGATGCTGGATGGCAAAAAATGGCGCGTTTCACTCCCTCTGCCCGTGCCTGGCGAAAATCATATCTACCAGTTCTGGAAAGGGTCCGCAGATGAGCTCCAGGCCAACGTTTTTCTCGACGTGAACGGCATTCGGGTCATCAGCCAGTAACGCGCTTCAAAACAGGAAACACATCATCATGACGAAAGCAGAAAAGGTCGTCTGGACCGAAGGCATGTTCCTGCGTCCACACCATTTTCAGCGGACTGAAAGCTATCTGCTCAACCATGTTCGTGAATGGGGTGCGCTACAGCGGTCATATCTCTGGGGTTTTCTTGACGTTGAACTGGATGAAGCGATGCTTCGTCAGGGATGCATTGCCCTGAGCTACTGCAGCGGCCTGCTGCCGGACGGCACCTTCTTCCAGGTGCGTAACGGGCGCAACGGCCCTGTGCCGCTCAGCATCCCTGACAATCTCACCAACGAAAAGGTGGTGCTCGCGCTGCCGGTTCGTCGCGGCGAGAGAGAAGAGGTGATTTTTAGCGAAGAGTCGTCCTCGCTGGCGCGCTTCGTCGCCTTCGAGCAGGAGGTAGAAGACGATAACGCCATGTCGGTGGGGGATGCTACCGTCCAGTTTGGCCGCCTGCGTCTGACCCTGATGCTGGAAAAAGACCTCACGGCAGAGTGGACCGCCATCGGCGTGGCGTTTGTCACCGAGAAGCGTAACGACAACCACGTTCGGCTCGACAACAGCTATATCCCGCCGATGCTGAACGCCAACAACAGCCCGCAGATCTACAGCATGATCAACGATCTGCACGGCCTGCTGGTACAGCGCAGCCAGCAAATTGGCGGTCGCTTGCGCCAGCCTGGCCGCTTTAACACCTCTGAGCTGATTGAATTTACGCTGCTTTCGCTGGTGAACCGTCATCTGGGCGAGGTATCGCATTTAAAAACCCTCCCTCTGCTGCATCCCGAAACGCTCTGGCGCAGCTGGCTGCCGTTCGCGACCGAACTCGCCACCTGGACCTCTCAGCGCGCCGCCGAAAGCGTGCTGCCGATTTACGATCATGACGATCTGGCAAACTGCTTCAGCAAGCTGATGCTGATGCTGCGTCAGGGGCTGTCGCTGGTGATGGAAGATCACGCGATTCAGCTGCCGCTTAACGAGCGCTCTCACGGCCTGAACATCGCCACGGTGCCTGAAACCAGCATGGTGCGCGAGTTTGGCTTCGTGCTGGCCGTCAAGGCCAATGTGCCGGGCGAACATCTGCAAACCCATTTCCCGGCGCAGATGAAGGTCGCACCGGTGTCGAAAATCCGCGATCTGGTTCAGCTGCAGCTGCCGGGCATTATGCTGCGCGCCATGCCTGTCGCGCCGCCGCAGATCCCGTGGCATGCCGGCTACAGCTACTTTGAACTGGAGAAGGGCAGCGAGCTGTGGCACGAGATGGATAAGTCCGGCGCATTCGCCCTGCACCTTGCAGGGGAGTTCCCGGGGCTGGATATGGAGTTTTGGGCCATCCGTAGCCCGACAGAATAATAAAGCGAGCGCTTAATATGCAGGAACGACAGGACACCGGCAGCGATGCCGCGTTTACCGGAGCCAGTAGCAACAATCAGCTGGTGGCGGCCGCCAATCCGCTGCTCAACGCGATTCCGCAGATCCGTCATTCGGTGTCGCATGACGATCAGGTGGCGCTCCGCCAGCGCCTGATCGATGAGATTCGCCGTTTCGAAGTCCGCTGTCAGCAGGCGGGGCTGCCCTACGAAGTGATCGTCGGGGCACGCTACTGCCTGTGTACGGCCCTCGATGAGGCCGCCGCGCTCACCCCGTGGGGCAGCAGCGGCGTCTGGTCAAGCAACGGCCTGCTGGTGACGTTCCATAACGAAACCTGGGGCGGGGAGAAGTTCTTCCAGCTGCTCGCGCGCCTGTCGCAGAACCCGCGCGAGCATATTCTGCTGCTGGAGATGATCAACTTCTGCCTGCTGCTGGGCTTTGAAGGCCGCTATCGGGTGCTGGACAATGGCCGCACCCAGCTTGAAACCATCAAACAGCGCCTGTGGCAGATGATCCGCGGCGTGCGCGGCAGCTATCCGCCAGCGCTTTCTCCCCACCCGGAAGATCGTCCGGTGCTGCGCAAGCTCTGGCGGCCAATGGTTCCCCTGTGGGCCTGCGTGGCGCTGGCCGGGTTTATCGCCTGTCTGTTTTATATCGTGCTTAACTGGCGTCTTGGCGATAACACCAACCCGGTGCTGGCGAAGATTTACCAGTCCCAGCTGCCGGAAACCACGATTCAGCAACCGGCCCGTCAGCTACCGGCGGTGCTGAACCTGCGCGGCTTCCTGAAGCCTGAAATCGAGGCTGGCCTCGTCGCGGTGAAAGACGAAGCGGACCGCAGCGTCGTGATCCTGAAGGGCGACGGGCTGTTTGCCTCTGCCTCTACCGTCGTACGCGATCGCTATGAGCCGGTCATCAACCGCATTGCGCAGGCGATGAATAACGTCAGCGGCAAAATTCTGGTGGTGGGCTACAGCGACAACGTGCCGATCCGCAGCGCGCGCTTTGCCTCTAACTATGAACTCTCTCTGGAACGCGCCCGCTCGGTGCAGAAAATGCTGCAGGAGAGCCTCTCCCAGCCTGGCCGCGTGAAGGCGGAAGGGCGGGGCGAGATTAACCCGGTGGCGCCGAACACGACGCCTGAAAACCGCGCCCGTAACCGCCGTGTGGAAATTACTCTGCTGGTGTCGCCTGAAAACACCCAGGCCGAGCTGAACGGATTGCCGCAAGGAAACTAAGGAATGCTGACTACACTTCTTTCCATTTTGACCAACCGCATTCTGTGGAGCTTCCTCGGCGTCACGGCGCTGGCGGCGGTGATCTGGATGATTGGTCCCCTGCTGTCCATCGTGGACACGCGACCGCTAGAGTCTGAACAGAACCGCATTATCAGCATTGCCGTGGTCTACCTGCTCTGGGCGCAGGGCCACATTCTGCCGCGCCTGTACAATGCCTGGCTGAACCGCAAGCTGATGGACAAGCTTAAAGAGAACGCGGAAACCCCGGAAGCCGCGGACCCGCAGAAGCGCCTGAACAGCGAGGAGCAGATCCTCGCCAGCCGCTTTGATGAAGCCGCGCAGATGCTGAAAAAAGCGCACTTCAGCAAGGCGGGACAGGGCGCCCAGTGGACGCAGCGCTTCAGCACGCAATATCTCTATCAGCTGCCGTGGTACGTCATTATCGGCGCGCCGGGTTCCGGTAAAACCACGGCGCTGGTCAACTCCGGGCTGCAGTTCCCGCTGGCGGATCGTTTCGGTAAGACCGCGCTGCGCGGTATTGGCGGCACGCGTAACTGCGACTGGTGGTTCACCAACGAGGCGGTGCTGCTGGACACCGCGGGCCGCTACACCACCCAGGAGAGCGAGCAGGTGCAGGACGCCGGTGAATGGCTGGAGTTCATGGGGTTACTGCGTAAGTATCGCCGCCGCCAGCCGATCAACGGCGTCATCATTACCATCAGCATTTCTGACCTGCTCACCCAGTCTGCCGAGGCCTCCCGCCAGCAGGCGGTGAACCTGCGCCAGCGCCTGTCCGAGCTGCATGAACAGCTGGGCATCCGCTTCCCGGTGTACGTGATGGTGACCAAGGCCGACCTGCTTAAAGGCTTCCGCGCCTGGTTTGCCGACTACGACAAAGCGCAGCGCGACCAGATCTGGGGCTTCACGCTGCCGTGGGAGCAAACCAGGCACGCCGATTACGACCTGATGGGCAACTTCCAGCAGGAGTTTTCTCTGCTGCAGCAGCGCCTCGACGCCGGGCTGCCGGAAACCATGCTGAAAGAGCATGACGCGAAAGCCCGTGCCGAAGCGTATCTCTTCCCGCAGGAGTTCGCCGCGCTGCGTCCGCTGCTGGCGGACTATCTGAGCACGGTCTTTGCCCGCTCCAACTTCGAAACCGAGTTCTCTCCGCGCGGGATCTACTTCGCCAGCGGGACGCAGGAAGGGATGCCGTTCGACCGCGTGATGGGCGAACTGAACCGCGCGCTGTCGCTGCCGGAAGGGGCGGAGGCGGATAACTGGGATTCGGTCAGCAAAGAAGCGCCTATCCCGGGGGCGAAAGGTCAGAGCTTCTTCATTAAGAACCTGCTGCAAAACGTCATCTTCCAGGAAGCCGGTATCGCGGGCGAAAACCGCTGGTGGGAGCTGCGCAACCGGGCGGCCATCTGGTCCGGCTATGCGGCGCTGCTGGCGGTGCTCGCGATCCTGGGCGGACTGTGGCTCACCAGCTATGCCAAAAACAAAACCTACCTGGAAGAGGTTGATGCGAAGGTCCCGCTGCTCGACCAGCAGAGCAAAGCCTTACAGAACCAGCCGCAGCGCGATCTGTTCGATCTGCTGCCGCTGCTGAACGGCCTGGTCGACCTGCCGAAAAGCGACGCGTTTGACGTGAACGATCCGCCGATTTCCCGCCGCATGGGGCTCTATCGCGGGGATGACGTCAGCGACGCCTCGCAGTCTCTGTACCAGAAGGCGCTGGACCAGATGCTGTTGCCTGCCGTCGCTATGCACATCACGACCTGGCTTCGCAACGACAACGGCAGCGACGTGGAATACAGCTATGAAGCGCTGAAAGCCTACCAGATGCTGTACCAGCCGAAGCGCTATGACGGCAAATTCCTGCACTCGTGGGTGATGCTAAACCTGCAGCGCAATCTGCCGCAGAACGTCACGAAGGCGCAGCTGCAAGAGCTCGAATGGCACCTGACGCAGCTGCTGGAGCCGAAGATTCAGGCCTCCCCGTACGCGCAGGATGAATCGCTGGTTGCCCGCGAAAGGGCGATGATCGGCCAGCAGCCGCTCTCCACGCGCGTATACGGTCGCCTCAAGCGCCTGCTGGAGCATGATGAAAACCTCAAGCCGGTCTCCCTGTCCGACCTGGGCGGACCGCAGAGCGAGCTGGTCTTTTCTCGTAAAAGCGGCAAGCCGGTGAGCGAGGGCGTGCCGGGTCTGTATACGCCGGACGGCTACTGGAAAAGCTTTAACGGCCAGATTGACAGCGTCACCACCGCCCTGCATGAAGACGACGCGTGGGTGCTGGGGGCCGCAACGGCGCAGGAGGATAAACAGCAGGTCGATAACGCCGTGCGCCAGCTCTACATGCGCGACTTTATCGCCAACTGGGATCGCTTCCTCGCCGACATTCAGCTCAATAACAGCGCCGATCTTTCCCAGCGCATCAACACCGCGCGCCTGCTCTCCGGCACTAACTCGCCGCTGCGCCGTCTGGTGCAGAACCTGAGCCAGGTGCTGAACCTGTCGCGCAATGCGCCCGCGCCGGAAGATGCGGCTAAAGCGCAGGATCAGAGCAACCGCTCCACCCGCACGCTGGAAGCGTTGTTCAGCAACAATGACGCGGCGCCGACCCAGGCCGCCGTGGTTACGCAGGCGCCGGAACAGCTGGTCACCGACCACTATGCGCCGATGATTGAGCTGGCGCAGCCGCTGGAGAAGGGCGGGAAGACCATCGTGTTTGACGATTTCCTCAAGCAGGTGGACGAGCTCTATCGCTACCTGACCGCCGTCCAGGATGCGGCCAACAGCGGCATGCCTGCGCCGGGCGGGGAGGCAATCAGCCGCCTGCAGGCCAGCGCCGGTCGCCTGCCGGGCGGGCTGCAAACCATGTTCAGCAACATGGCGGTGGGTGCCAGCAGCGATACCCAACGCCGTGACCTGGAGAACGTGCGTAAGCGGATTAACGTTGAGGTGGGCGGCTTCTGCCGTCAGGCGATCGCCGGTCGCTACCCGCTGGTGCGCAGCGCCAGCACCGAGGTGACCCCTGACGATCTCGCGCGCATGTTTGCGCCGGGGACCGGGCTGATGGACACCTTCTTTCGCGACAATCTGACCAACAAGGTGGATACCACCCAGGCCAGCTGGCGCTTTATGCCCGGCATCGACGGGAAAACGCTGCCGGGAAGCGAGGGGCTGCTGAGGCCGTTCCAGCAGGCCCAGTCCATTCGCGACGCCTTCTTTGCGAACGGCGCAACCACGCCGTCCTTCAAGGTGACGGTTCGCACCGTGCGAATGGATAACACCATCCTGAACCTGACCCTGGACGTTGACGGCCAGCTGCTGCGCTACAGCCACGGCCCGCAGGCAGTGCAGATCATGAACTGGCCGGGGCCGGGCGGCACCAACCAGGTCCGCATGCAGCTGGGGCTGGCGAACGGCAGCACGGCGACGCTGACGACCAACGGGTCTTGGGCGCTCAACCGCTTCTTTGATAAGGCGAGCACCAGCCCGGGCGCAGGCAGCCTGAGCCGTCAGGCCACCTTCAACGTCGACGGCCATCAGGTCACGCTGGAGTTTGCGCCAAACAGCATTCGTAACCCTTTCCAGCTTCCCCGTTTCTCATGCCCATAACCGCAAGGACAGCCGTATGACGAATACCCCTGCGATGAACCGCTACAGCTGGTACGGCAAGTTACCCAGCGCCGGAGATTTTTTGCAGCGCCGCTTTCCTGACACTTTACAGCGCCAGTGGTCACACTGGTTCCAGGTCGGCCTGCTGGCCTGGCAGCAGGAAGAGCAGCGCAGCGGCGAACGCCAGTTTCACAAAGCGCCGGTCTGGAATTTTGTCGTACCGCCCATGCTGGGCAGCCAGATGATCCAGATGGGCTGCCTGCTGCCCGGCCGGGACAGCGTGGGCCGACAATACCCGGTTTGCCTTCAGCTGAGCTTCTCTCCGTCAGAATGGTCGACCAGCCTGCTGAGCCAGGCCGAAAGCTGGTACCAGCAGATTGGGCGCCTGGGGCTGCACGCGGTGCGCAACAGTTTTTCCGCCTCGCAGCTGGATGAGATGCTGATGACCATTCCGGCGCCGCAGCCCGTCGAGCCGCAAAAGCGCTCCGACATCCTGGATGTGATTGGCTATGACGAGGACGGCCAGAACACGCTGGGCTGGCCTCAGGCGGCAGAGTGTTTTGATCCGCTGCGCCAGACCAGCTACTGGTGGACCAACCGCTGCGACGGTTACCCGCTGTACACCCACGTGCACAGCGGCAACTTTACCGGGCAGCTTTTCACCCTGCTGTTCGACCCGGCAGGCGGCGCCCGTCCGGGGCGTCACGGTCTCTATCCGCCCATGTTTGAATAAGCAGGGATCTCATGAATATCGAAGAATTTCTCGCGCCGATAAGCGCCGACAGGCCCTGCGGCGAAAACCTGGAGTACGACGCTGACTTCCAGGCAATGAGTCAGGCAAGCCTTGGGAAAGCGGAACAGCAGTTTGGCGACACCATTATTCCGGCAGAGCCTGCGGACTGGAACACGGTGGAAAAATATGCCACCGGCCTGCTGACCCGCACCAAAGACCTTCGCGTCCTGCTGGCGTTAACCCATGCGTGGACGCGCCGCCGCGGGCTTGCGGGCTACGCGGACGGGCTGCTGCTGGTGCAGGAGGCCATCGCCCGTTACTGGGAGCCGCTCTATCCGCTGCTGGAAGAGTATGGCGAAACCGACCCGTTCTATCGCATTAACGCCCTGGCAGGGCTGAGCGATAAATCCGACCTTACCGTCGCCGTGCGTAACGCCTCGCTGCTGCGTTCAAACGGCGATGAAATCTCGCTCAAGGATGCCCAGGCGCTGCTGGACGGCAGCAAGACGGAATGCCCGGACTATCCCGGCGGGCGTCCACGGCTGATTGACGAGCTTTCTCGCGGCAACCAGCCGGGAACCGCCGCGGTTATCGTCATTAACGAACGGCTGCTGGCCATTCGCGAGCTGCTTACCGGGCATCTTGGTGAAAGCGGCTTGCCCGAGATGGAGCAGCTGCTGAAAACCGTGGGGCTGGTGGCGAGCGCCTGTCAGGTAACCGACATCAGCACGCTGCTGCCGAACCGTGAGGCGCAGGCCCAAACGCAGGCCGCGCCGCAACCGGCGGCCGTGCAGCCCGTTCAGACGGTCGCCGACTGGCGCAGCGTGCAGGTCACCAGCCGCGCCGATGCGCAGCTGATGCTGGAAAAAGCGAAGCAGTATTTTGCGCAGTACGAACCGAGCCACCCCGCGCCGCTGATGATTGAACGGGTGCAGCGGCTGTCAGAACTTAACTTTATGGACATTATTCGCGACCTGGCGCCAGACGGCGTTAACCAGCTGGAAAACATCTTTGGGCGCCGCGAATAGCGCGTCCAGGCATTATGACGACAGGCATGGAGCCTGCCGTTTCACCTTCACCGCGCATCTTTGATGGAGAACATCATGGCAATGAGTAACAGTGGGCAGAAATTCATCGCACGTAACCGTGCCCCCCGCGTGCAGATCGAGTACGACGTAGAGATCTACGGTGCAGAACGTAAAATTCAGCTGCCGTTTGTGATGGGCGTCATGGCCGATCTGGTCGGCAAACCGGTGGAAAACCTGCCGGCCGTCGACGAGCGTAAATTCCTCGAAATCGACATCGACAACTTTGACGAACGCATGAAGGCGCTGAAGCCGCGCGTGGCGTTCCAGGTGGATAACACCCTGACCGGCGAAGGCAAGCTCAACGTCGATCTGACCTTCGACAGCATGGACGACTTCCTGCCGGACGCGGTGGCGCGCAAGGTCGAGCCGCTGAACAAGCTGCTGGAAGCGCGCACCCAGCTCTCTAACCTGCTGACCTATATGGACGGCAAAAACGGTGCGGAAGAGCTGATCGCAAAAATTCTGCAGGATCCGACGCTGCTCAAATCCCTGAGCCAGTTGCCGAAAAATGACGAAAGCGCGAAAGGTAGCGAGGAATAATCGATGAGCAACCAGACTCAACAACACGAGCAGCAGGCGGGTCAGGCGTTCAGCCAGGATGAATTCAGCGCGCTGCTGAACAAAGAGTTCCGCCCGAAAACCGACCAGGCGCGTTCCGCCGTAGAAAGCGCGGTGAAAACCCTGGCGCAGCAGGCGCTGGAAAATACCGTCACCTTCTCGAACGATACCTACCGCACCATCCAGAACCTGATTGCCGGTATCGACGAGCAGCTCTCGCAGCAGGTGAACCAGATCATTCACCACGACGAGTTCCAGAAGCTGGAGAGCGCCTGGCGCGGCCTGAGCTACCTGGTGAACAACACTGAAACCGACGAGATGCTGAAGATCCGCTTTATGAGCATCTCCAAGCAGGAGCTGGGCCGCACCCTGAAGCGCTACAAGGGCGTGGGCTGGGACCAGAGCCCGATCTTCAAGAAAATCTACGAGCAGGAGTACGGTCAGTTTGGCGGCGAGCCGTTTGGCTGCATCGTGGGCGACTACTACTTCGACCACAGCCCGCAGGACGTTGAGCTGCTGGGCGAAATGGCGCGCATCGGCTCTGCGGCGCACTGTCCGTTCATCACCGGTACCGCGCCGGGCGTGATGCAGATGGAGTCCTGGCAGGAGCTGGCCAACCCGCGCGACCTGACCAAAATCTTCCAGAACACCGAATACGCCGCCTGGCGTTCGCTGCGTGAATCTGAAGATGCCCGCTACCTGGGCCTGGTGATGCCGCGCTTCCTGTCGCGCCTGCCGTACGGCATTCGTACCAACCCGGTCGACAGCTTTGACTTTGAAGAGCAGACCGACGGCGCGAACCACAACAGCTACTCGTGGGCGAACGCCGCCTACGCGATGGCGGCCAACATCAACCGCTCCTTCAAAGAGTACGGCTGGTGCACCTCGATTCGCGGCGTGGAGTCCGGCGGGGCGGTAGAGAACCTGCCGTGCCACACCTTCCCGAGCGACGACGGCGGCGTGGACATGAAGTGCCCGACCGAGATCGCCATCAGCGATCGTCGTGAAGCCGAGCTGGCGAAAAACGGCTTTATGCCGCTGGTTCACCGCAAAAACTCCGACTTTGCCGCCTTCATCGGCGCGCAGTCCCTGCAAAAACCGGCCGAGTACCACGACCCGGATGCCACCGCCAACGCGCGTCTGGCCTCCCGCCTGCCGTACCTGTTCGCCTGCTGCCGCTTTGCCCACTACCTGAAGTGCATCGTGCGCGACAAAATCGGCTCCTTCCGCGAGCGTGAAGAGATGGAGCGCTGGCTGAACGACTGGGTGATGAACTACGTGGACGGCGACCCGGCGAACTCCTCCCAGGAGACCAAGTCCCGCAAGCCGCTGGCGGCTGCGGAAGTGCAGGTGCAGGAGATTGAAGACAACCCGGGCTACTACGCCGCGAAGTTCTTCCTGCGTCCGCACTACCAGCTGGAAGGTCTGACCGTTTCCCTGCGTCTGGTTTCTAAACTGCCGTCGCTGAAGACGAAGGACGCGTGATGATAATTGCCGGCCCGCAGGGGCCGGCACTATGACGCGTAATATGAAACAGATAATGAATTTAAAGGGAAATTGTTGATGAAAAAATTCATTATCTATTTCATCGCTTATTTATTGCTTTTGATGTCGGCAATGGTGTTTTTTACCGCATGCGGTTACTACCTGTTGATCTTTGACTGGCAACAGGGTGGTTTGAGAGCGATGTTGCACGGACTTTTACTTGTCGGATGTATTGCTCTTGCGATGTGCATATACGCTACCGGTGAGAAAATCAAAAAGTGTTGTTAATCCTTCACTGACCACGTTTAGTTATGCTGAAAGAGAAATCTAATCTGGAGCAGGAGAAACAATGAAGTTACTTACCCTACATGTTTTGCTGTTTACCGGTCTATTGGGAGCGACGCCATTATGGGCTGCTAATGGCCAGAATGACTCATCAAATCTTCTACGCGACCCTAATACACTGTCCCGTAATGATGTACAAATGAGCGGGGAAAAGTTTCTTTCAGCGTGGCTCGCAAAAGATAACGAACAGGAGCAGCTTAAAGCGAATATGTATCTGCTTGGGGTAATGGATGCGACGGAGGGTAAATCCTGGTGTGGATATACGGTCGCATTGCCCGGTTCATTACGAGAGAGCATTTACAGCTATTTCAAAAAATTGCCTGAAAACCGTAAGAAAGAACCTGCAGCATTGTTAATCACCGAGGCTCTGGCACAGGATTTACCGTGCAAAAAAGGAGTTCAATCATGAAACCGTTGTATGCACAGTTAAAAGCACAACATTACTCCTCTAACGAATCGCGGCCGGGTTATGTCCCTCGGGATGATCTCTTTAACGAAATAGGTTACGACGCAAGCGTGCTCATTAAGTCTAATCCGGGGTATATGAATACTTGTGCAGTGCGAATAAGCCTTGCTCTCTTAAAGTGTGATGTTAAATTTGAAGGGCGTTTGGCTATAAAGAGTGGGCCATATAAGGGTAAAAAAATTGAACCTGGTGCGAAGCTTTTGGCTGATCAGCTCTATAAAGCGAGTGTGTTTGGCAAGGCAGAAATCTATACTGATATTCGAGAGGCTGGTCAAAAACTCCGTAACCGCAAAGGTGTGATTTTCTTCAACCGTATAACTAATTACAACGGTGGACACATCGACCTATTAGAACCGGTAGGGGATAATATGATGCAGTGCAATTCCGATTGTTACACCGACTGTAAAGAGATTTGGTTCTGGGAACTGAGATAGCGCTATACCGTAAAAAAGATATCGCCATGTTTAAAAAAATACTTTATCTGTTTCTTTTTCTGACTAGTTGCTCATCTTATTCTGCTAATACGGGACTTCAATTCTTCCATCAACAAACTTACAGACAGGTGATGAAAGATTACGTTCTGGCACGCTGTCTTGCAGAGGTGGCAGACGACGGTGGCCAGTTTTCTGCTGATGCAGGGCTCAGCGCAAGCGCACTCCTGGAGTGGATGCCCTTCGATGTTGAAAATGGCATGGGGAAAATTGAGGCTGTGATAAATAAATATAAAGACGAAAAGAACAGCTTTCACTCTGAACGTTCACAAAAAATCAAAGGCGTAACGTTAAATTGTCTCCGTCTTTATCATAGCGACGAATTGAATAAACTGGTTCCTCAGGTAATAGTTGGCGATCCTGACCGCACCTGGATTCAGGATAACCCGCAGTAGTAAAAGACTTCACATTCCTTCTTTTCATTCAGAGGGAGTGTAAGACTGTCAAATGACACGGGTCATTTGATGTGAGGCAGAGGTAAAATATGGACGGTTTTATTCAGCCCCATGCTTTCCTGTTTG
The DNA here is from genome assembly GCF_021892025.1 of Enterobacter cloacae complex sp. ECC445. Classification (NCBI taxonomy): domain Bacteria; kingdom Pseudomonadati; phylum Pseudomonadota; class Gammaproteobacteria; order Enterobacterales; family Enterobacteriaceae; genus Enterobacter; species Enterobacter cloacae complex sp. ECC445. Next base: position 221,810 of record NZ_JAKLRZ010000001.1, read on the forward strand.
CCATATAAGTGCTTTTTCGAAAGCAATATTGTTCATCCACGAAGAGTAGATATTATGGCTATTGATATGTTTCTGAAGGTCGAGGGTGTTACGGGCGAATCTAAAGATTCTAACCACACCGGCTGGACTGATATTACCTCCTTCTCCTGGGGCGCTTCCCAGCCAGGTAATATGAGCGTTGGCGGTGGCGGTGGTGCCGGTAAAGTTAACTTTAACGACCTGCACGTTAACGCCCTGATCGACAAATCCACCACCGCTATCCTGAAGCACTGCGCCAGCGGTAAACACCTGACCAAAGTTGAGCTGTCCGTCTGTAAAGCCGGCGGCCAGCAGGTGGAATACACCCGCATCACGCTGGAAGATGTGCTGGTGACCTCTGTTCAGTACACCGGTGCAGACAACGGCGATACCGTTGGTGTGACCTACGCGTTCCAGGCTGCGAAAGTGAAACAGCAGTACTGGGAGCAGACCACTGCCGGTGGTAAAGGTGCTGAAAGCAGCGCTGGCTGGAACATCAAAGAGAACAAAGAAGCGTAATCGCATGTGTGGCCGGGGAGTTTTCCCCGGTCATTATCAACCGGGAAGGAAGATAGCATGGCAAGTTTGCAGGAAGGAGGCGCCCGTCCTCTCACCATTGGCGAAATAGCACTGGCGCGCTCGGTTTTTGGTGACGCAATAAAGTACTCAGAAGTGAAAGTCCATAATAAAAGCTATTTGCCATTTAATATGCAGTCGACAGATGTCGCGATGACCCCCAACGGTGAGCTCTATTTTCGCGAGCCGCATTATCGGGATGACTTTTCAATAGAAGTTCCGCGATATAAACACTGGTTTATTCACGAAATGGTGCATGTATTGCAGCATCAGATTGGAATGAATGTTCGAACCCGAGGCGCATTCAGTTGGGCAGCAAGTTATAATTATTCTCTGCCCCCCGATAAAAAACTATCGGACTTTGGTATGGAGCAGCAGGCTTCTATCATTTCAGATTTTTATTATCTGATAAATTACGGTCTGGGTGATTTCCGAAACATCACAGGTTTTGAGGGAATTATCGGACCCGACCTGAAGGATAGATATCTACAGGTGTTATCGTTGTTTATTCAAAATCCTAAAGACCGGCGGGTATGGTTATGAAACAGTTACTCAATGTTGTAGCAATCGCATTAACGGTGAGTGCCTGTGTCTCTCATCCTGCACAATATCAGTCGCTTTCGGTTACGCTAAAGAACAACGAACCCTGCTTTGCTATTCCCGCTAACTCCGGGTTAGACGCGCCTGTCACCAGCCATTCGCCCACCATAATGAAACGCGCGGGAAATGAATGGAAAGCGATATCGCCGCCGTCAACGTTTAGCCCTGAGGTGACGTTAACGACCCAACAGTGTCACCAATGGAAGGGGATTGCGTGGCAAGCCGGAGAATATGATGTTGCTCTGAAAGTGTCAGGGAAAAACGATTCTATTCGCTATGCTGCCCGTTTCACCTTACAAGAAGATCCTTCAGGCCAGTTTAAGCTTACGCAGACTGAATAGAATGTGTTAACCCCCAAACGCCGCCGTTTTCACCCCGAGAGCGGCAGCGTTTGAGCGCTAATCATACCAGCAGGAATACGCCATGCGATTCACGATTATTTCTACGAAACCCGGTCATCAGCCGCCGCAGAGCAGCTGTGATTTTTATGCCCCGGGCGGCACCATTGGGCGCGGTACGGATAACAATCTGGTGTTGCCGGACAATGACCGCACCATCTCGCGCCTGCAGGCCATTGTTCACGTTGACGCCAATGGTGAATGCCGCGTCACCAACCGTGGCAGCGTCACCCGCGTGGTATTGAATGATATTCCGCTGGAGCGGGGGCGTCAGGTTGAACTGCAGGATGGCGACATTCTCGGTATTGACGACTACCGTATCGAAGTGGCCGAGCTTATCCACGACACGCAGCCCGTGAGCCGTATGGCGGCCAGCATGCAGCAGCAGGCGCGTCCGGCAGCCGCATCCGCGCCCGCTCCGCAGCCGAAACCGGCCAGTGCCGCACCGCGCGGAAAAACCGAGCCGACCGCCGTGCCAACGGAAATCTGGGATAGCCTGATGCAGGAGTTCTCCATCTCCGACAGCATCTCAAGCAACCGCACAAAGCCGCAGCCTGCGGCGTCGCACGACCCGTTCTCTCAGCCTGCGGCCCCGGAGCGTAACGCCGAAGATCCGCTGGCGATGTTCAACGACAGCGATCCCACGCTTGAGCGTAAGCATGTCGACCCGGACACGCTGTTCAGCGACGAAGCGTTGTTCAAAAAAGAGAGCATTTTCGACGACGTTACCCCGTCAACGCTGGTGCAGCCGGGCGAGACGAACCCCGTTAAGCCAGAGGAAGAGGCGGCGGATGAGCTCGATCCGCTGGCGCTGTTTGGCGGTAAGGCCAGCGCGCCGGCCGCGCGAAATGACGACCCGCTCGGGCTGATGGGCGGCGCGCCGTTAACCCATCCGGATGACATGATTGACGATAAGCCTGCGCCAGTGCCGGAACCTGAGCAGGAAGAGGACGTGCTGGCCGATTCCCCGCTGTTCGCCCCTGAGCCGCAGGAAGAACCGCGTGCTGAAGAAGAGCCCGCGCGCCCGGATTACGCTGGCTTTACCCTCCCTACGCCACAGGCCGTTGCGCGCAGCAGCGCGCAGGCGCCGAAGGGCCGCCTGCGCATCGACCCGGTCAATAACGCTGCCTCTCCAACCGCCACCGCGAATAGCGGCGAGAAAGGCGACGTGCTGCAGGGCGAACTGCTTGAAGCGCTGCTGGAAGGTATGGGGCTGAGCGAAATGCAGCCCGTCCCGCAGTTTGACCGCGAAAACATGCGTCAGCTGGGACAGATCCTCGGCATGTTCTCCCAGGGGACCGTGGCGCTGCTCTCCTCGCGCTCCATCCTCAAGCGCGGCGTAAAAGCCGATATGACCATGGTGCTGGACGACGCCAACAACCCGTTCAAGCTGTTGCCAACCGGGAAAACCGTCCTGATCCAGATGTTCGGCACCCCGATGCCGGGCTTTATGCCGCCAACAAAATCCGTCCGCGACGCGCTGATCGATCTGCAGGCGCACCAGCTGGGGATGATCTCCGGCATCCGCGCCATTATCGCCGCGATGCTGCAGTCCTTTAACCCGGAGCAGCTGGAAGAGCAGGCGAAGCAGAACGGCATGACCTCGCGTCTGGCGCTGCCGGGCAGCCGCAAAGCCGCCCTGTGGGACTATTTTGTTCGCAGCTATGGCGAGACGGCGGGCGAGATTGAGGATGACTTCCACACCCTCTTCGGCGAGGCCTTCCTTCATGCGTATGACATGGAGGTGAATCAGTACAAAGACTCACAGAGCGGATCGGAAGACAAATGAATATCGCAACGGCTTCTCTCTCCCGCCAGGGGACGCGCGCCAGCAACCAGGATCAGACGGGAGAAACCATTGGGGAACGTTCAGCCTGCTTTGTCGTCTGCGACGGCATCGCGGGGCTGCCGGGCGGTGAGGTGGCTGCCGAGCTGGCCCGCAACAGCATTATCTCCCGCTTCGATGGCGACAAACATCTTAATGCGCAGCATATCCGCGACTACGTGCAGACCGCGAACCGCACCATTCTCAGCGAACAGCAGGCCGTTCAGGACTATCGCCGGATGGGCACGACGCTGGTCAGCCTGTTCATTGACCGGGATTACGGGCTGGCCTACTGGGCGCACGCCGGAGACAGCCGCCTGTACCTCTTCCGTCGGGGATGGCTGTGGCATGTGACCACCGACCACAGCCTGGTGCAGCAGATGAAGGATGCCGGGCACCAGACCGACAACCTGAACAGCAACCTGCTCTATCTGGCGCTGGGAATTGAAAACGGCGGGCCGGAAGCGAGCTACAGCGACGTGGTGCAGGTGGAGGACGGCGATGCATTCTTGCTCTGCACCGACGGCTTCTGGCACGGCGTCAGCGAAGAGCAGATGAAGCAGTCGCTGCATATGGTCAATACGCCGCAGGAGTGGCTGACCTTAATGAACCAAATCATTCAAAAGAATGGCGAACAGGAAGGGAATGCGCAGGATAACTATACCGCCCTGGCGGTATGGATGGGCAACCCTCAGGACACCACTTTGCTGCACACCCTCTCTGACGCAGCACAATTTCTTCCCTGCGGAACTGATTAGACACACAAGGAACGATATGAAACTTTGGCTATCGGGTTTGGCACTTCTGGCGGCGACCTCTACCGCGCAGGCTGAGAATTTCCGCATCGTGCAGTCTCCTGCGCAGAAGCTGGATATCTGGATCGACAACATCAAAGACAACACGCCGCAGAGCTGGTGTAAGCCAGAGGTGGCGCTGCGCATCGTGGCGAACGGCAAGAAAGACGTCTCCGTGCTGGAGAACTTTGTGCCGCGTCTTGGCTCGCTGCTGGAACACCAGTGCAGCAAAGTGAGTAAACTCAGCTGGACGCTCAACGATCCGGCGGGGACCCTGCTGGCGCAGGGCACGGCAGGCAAAGCCCAGGACTGGGCGCTGGTGGTGAAACAGGAGCAGGCCGCGCCTGCTGAGACCGTCACCGCAGCCACCGCCAGCGGCGCGCTGCTGCCGCCAGACCAGGACGTGGCTTCCCGCACGGTTGCCGCGGACCGCACGCCGTGGCAGGAGTTTACCCTTCAGGACGGCTGCCACCTGCGCACCTTCTGGGAAGGGGGCGCGTCTGCACCGGCGCTCTTTATTCCCGATTCTGAGACCACCCGCTGCGGTAACGGCAGCTGGCTGAGCGGGCACACCGTCGTGTCGCAGTCCCGCAGCGGCGGGCAGAAAGAGATGGCGGTGACCTACATTCATGGCTTCCCGGTGACCGGTCTGAATCAAAGCGCCGATCCGGAAAAAGCGCTGATCACCTCCGTTAACAAAGAGCGCATGGTCTTCAGCACGCCAGACAGCGACCAGAGCTGGATGATCCTGCCTTACGATAACGCCCTGAACAGCTGGAAGAGCAACGGCACCGTGGCGGTGGAGATTTCCCGCGAGACCGCCAGCGATGACGCAAAACTGCAGGCGCGCATCGCGGCGGTGAAAAAAACGTGGAGCGCCTGGGTCGCACCTGGCGCACCGCTGAATATCGTGCTGATTGACACCCTGCGTCCTCAGCTGCGCGATCCGGCCGTCGGCGCATGGCGCGCGGCGAATTAAGGAGTGGCGATGAATACGCTCTATCAACACCTGGCGGGTGAGTCGCTCAGCGACGCGCTGGCGCGCCTGGAAGCTGACATCAAAGCCCGTCCGGCGGATGCCGATCTTCGCGCCGCGTTCGTGCAGTTTTTAATCCTCAGCGGCAACTGGACCCGCGCGCTGACCCAGCTGAAAAGCTGGCTGGCGCTGAAGCCGCAGGCGAAACCCACCGTCACGCTGCTGGAGCAGTCCATCCAGGGCGAGCTGCAGCGCGCGCAGGTGATGGCGGGACAGGCGCGTCCGGCCATGCCTGAAACCCAGTGGCCGTGGTTGACGACGCTGGCCGCGGCGCTTGGCGAGAAGGGCGAACGCGCGCAGGCGTTGCGCCTGGAAGCCCTTGAACAGGCGCAGGCCAACCCCGGCCACATCACCCTCGAAAACGAGGAGACGCAGGCCTTCGACTGGCTGATGGACGGCGATGCCCGTCTCGGCCCGGTGTGCGAAACCCTCGTCAACGGCCGCTATTTCTGGCTGCCGCTTAACGCTATCGCGGAGATCCGTTTCCAGGCGCCTGCCAGCGTGACCGATCTGGTCTGGCGTCACGCGCTGGTGCGCCTGACCGACGGGACGGAGCAGGTGTGCCAGATCCCGGCGCGTTATCCGTTTGCAGCCGATGCGCCGGATGCGGTCAAGCTGGGCCGCACCACCGACTGGCAGCCGCTCGATGAAGACGGCACCCTTTACACAGGCATGGGCCAGAAGGCCTGGCTAAGCGAGCAGAGCGAAAGCCCGCTGCTGTCGTTAGGCCTCGTGACGTTTGCGACGGATGACGCCGATGAGTAATCCCGCTGGCGAAGGCGATCTGCTGCGCAGCGGCTGGCAAGCCCGCAGCAAGCAGGAGAAGGTGGGGGCGCGCGACAAAATGCAGCCCTCGCTGCTCGATCGCCTCACCGATAACGAACCGGAAAAAAAGCGCGAGTCGGTCAACAGCAATCTGATTACCCACGCCGCCCTGCGCCGCAGCGTTCTGCGGGATCTGCAGTGGCTGTTTAACACCATCAATCACGACGCCTCCGGCGATTTGAGCGCCTTGCCGCACGTGAGCCGCTCGGTAGTTAACTTCGGCGTCGCGCCGCTGGCCGGAAAAAGAATGTCGGACATCGAATGGCACGACATTCAGCGCAAGCTCACCGAGGCCATCATCAATTTTGAACCGCGCATTTTGCCGCAGGGGCTGCAGGTCCGCTGCGTGTCGGATACCTCCTCGCTGGATCTGCACAACGTGCTCTCCATCGAGATCAAAGGGCGTTTGTGGTGCGTGCCTTACCCGCTGGAGTTTCTGTTTCGTACCGATGTCGATCTGGAAAACGGCCATTTTGAACTGAAAGATGCGGGGTAATCATGGAAAGTAAACTGCTCGAATACTACAACCGTGAGCTGGCCTACCTGCGCGAAATGGGGGCCGAGTTTGCCGAACGCTATCCCAAAGTCGCCGGACGGCTGGGCATGCGCGGTATCGACGTGGCGGACCCGTATACCGAACGCCTGATGGAAGGGTTCGCCTTTCTGACTTCCCGCGTGCAGATGAAAATGGACGCGGAGTTTCCGCGCTTCTCCCAGCGTCTGCTGGAGATGATTGCGCCGAACTATCTCGCGCCCACGCCGTCGATGGCCATCGCGGAGATTGCGCCCGACAGCAGCCGGGGCGACCTGAGCAAGGGCTTCATCGTGCCGCGCGGTACCATGATGGACAGCCTGGCGCTGAAAAAAACCGGCGTCACCTGCAGCTATACGACGGCGCACGAGGTTAACCTGCTGCCGCTGAAGATCGACAGGGTCGAGCTGGGCGGCGTGCCCGCCGATCTGCCGCTCGCGCAGCTGGGCCTTAGCCAGCGGGGGATCGGCAGCGCCCTGCGGATCCGCATCGCCTGCGACGGCCCGCAAAATCTCGGGCACCTGGATTTCGACCGTCTGGAATTTTTCCTCGCTGGTCCGGATATTGAAGCGCTGAAGCTGCTCGAGCTGGTGATGGAGCACCACGCCGGGATCGTCTGTCAGACGGTCGGCCCGCAGCCGCAGAGGCAGCTGCTGGCGTCGGACGCGCTGCGCCAGGAGGGCTTTGAGCCTGACCAGGCGCTGCTTCCGGACGATCTGCGTAACTTTGACGGCTATCGCCTGCTGCAGGAGTATTTCGCGTTTCCGGCGCGCTTCCGGTTCATTAGCCTTAGCGGCCTGAGCAGGCTTATCCAGCGCTGCGAGGGTGAAAAAGCCTTCGACATCTTCATTCTGCTGGACAAGTCGGATGAACAGCTGGAGCGCGTGGTCGATGCCAGCCATCTGGCGCTGCACTGCACGCCGGTGATCAACCTGTTCCCCAAGGTCGCGGCGCGTCAGAAGCTGGACGAAGGCCAGCATGAATACCATCTGGTGGTCGATAACATCCGGCCTCTGGATTATGAAATCTATGCGGTAAAAAAAATCTATGGCAGCGCGGACGGCCAGCGCGATGACCGGACGTTTCGCCCTTTCTGGAGCACCTGGAGCGGCGATGCGGGCAACTACGGGGCCTATTTCTCCCTGCGCCGTGAACAGCGCGTGCTGTCCGAGCACGCCCTGCGCTACGGCACCCGCACCGGCTATATCGGCTCGGAGGTCTTCGTCTCGCTGGTGGATGAACAGCACGCCCCCTGGCAGGAAAACCTGCGCTATATCTCTGCCGACGTACTCTGCACCAGCCGCGACCTGCCGCTGATGCTGCAGCAGGAGCTCGGGCAGTTCATTATGGCCGACTCCATGCCGGTGAAATCGCTTACCCTGCGTAAGGGGCCGACGCCGCCGCGCCCGGCGCTGGCCGAAGGGTTCAGCACCTGGCGGCTGATCAGCCAGCTGCAGATGAACTACCTCAGCCTGATGGACAGCGAAAACGAAGAGGGCGCAGCCGCGCTGCGCCAGCTGTTAGGGCTGTACGCCAGCCTGGCCGAAACGCCCGTTGCGCGTCAGGTCGACGGGGTGCGCCACTGCGTGCTGGAGCCGGTTCACCGCCGCGTGCCAGAACCCGGCCCGGTGGTTTTCGCCCGCGGGATCGGCATTACCCTGACGGTAGACGAGCGTGCCTTTTCCGGCGCCAGCCCGTGGCTCTTTGGCAGCGTGATGGAGCGTCTCTTTGCCCGTCTGGTCTCCATCAACAGCTTTACGGAGTTTACCCTGAAAAGTCAGCAGCGCGGCGAGATTGGCTACTGGGCGCCGCGCATGGGTAAAAGGGCGCTGATATGAGTGACGCCGCTACTGTACCGCTGCGCGTGCATCGCCTGACGAAGCTGCCGGAAGCGTTCTGGAACGGGGTCCGCGAGACGCCCTGGCGCTACGACCTGTTTCAACTGCTTAGGCGAATTGATGCCCAGGGCGGCGAGCGCTACCCGCTGGGACGCGCGCCGCTGCCGAAGTTTGAGCCGCTGCGCATCGGCCAGCAGCCGTCGATGAGCTTTGCGCCGTCGACGCTGGCCGACGTCCGCCTGCGGGAAGAGAGCGGGCTGCACGAGGTGTCTATCCTCAGCTTCGGCCTGTTCGGCCCGAACGGCCCGCTGCCGGTCCACATGACCGAATACGCCCGCGAGCGTATTCATCATCATCAGGACTCCAGCCTCAGCGCGTTTGCCGATCTGTTCCATCACCGTCTGGCGCTGCTGTTTTACCGCGCCTGGGCGGACGCGCAGCCCACCGTCTCTCTGGATCGCGCTGATAACAAGCGCTTTGAGGGGTACCTGGCGTCGCTGATTGGTATGGGCCAGCCGGGCCAGATGGACAAGGGCAGCCTGAGCGAGCACGCGCGCTTTACCCACGCCGGGCACCTGACGCGCCACGGGCGGGATCCGGAGGGGCTGGAGAAGATCCTGCGCAGCTATTTTAAGGCGCCGGTCAGGCTGGTGAGCAACGTGCCGCAGTGGATGCCGCTCTCCACGCGCGAGCAGGCGCAGCTTGGCGCAGGACGCCGCATGCCGCGCATGGGGGAGTCCGCCTTTCTCGGCGTCGCCGTCCGCGACGTGCAGCACAAATTTCGCATTGAGATTGGCCCGCTGAGCGCGGAGGAGTACAACCGCTTTCTGCCGGGTGAAGCGTGGGTCACGGAGCTGCGCGACTGGGTGCGTCAGTACGCCGGGGTAGAGTTTGAATGGGAAACGCGGGTGATCCTGCGTGAAGACGCGGTGCAGGGCACCGCGCTCGGCGGTGCCGGGCGATTAGGCTATAACACCTGGCTGGGTCTTCAGCCGCAGCCCGTCCCGCGGGGCGATCTGGTGTATCGCGCAGAGCGGTAATCCTTCCGTATACCGAATCATTGTTAATGGAAACTAACATGTCAGAAATTAGCCGTGCCGTGCTTTTCGGCAAACTGGATACGCTGTTATTTACCTCTCTGGAAAGCGCGACTGCGTTCTGCAAGCTGCGCGGTAACCCGTACGTTGAGCTGGTGCACTGGCTGCATCAGCTGATGCAGCAGCAGGAGGGTGATCTGCAGCAGGTCATCCGCCACTTTGCCCTCGACGAGCAGCAGCTGACGCGCGATATCGTGGCCGCGCTGGATGCGCTGCCGCGCGGGGCGAGCTCCGTTTCCGATCTCTCCGAACATATCGACAGCGCCGTAGAGCGCGCCTGGGTCTATGGCTCGCTGAAGTTTGGCGTCAGCCGCATTCGCGGCGGCCATCTGCTGATCGGGCTGCTGAAAACCTGGAACCTGGCTAACGTGCTGAAAAGCATTTCGGCGCAGTTCACCCGCCTTAACGTCGAGGTGCTGATCGAGCAGTTCGATGCCATTTGCGCCAACAGCAAAGAGACCCAGCAGGCCGCTGCCGCCGTCGACGCACCGGCGGGTGCGGTACCGGCGGCGCAGGGGACGCTGGCCCAGTACGGACAGGACCTGACCGCCCGCGCCCGTGAAGGGAAGATTGACCCGGTTGTCGGGCGCGACGAGGAGATCCGCCAGATGGTGGATATCCTGATGCGTCGACGCCAGAACAACCCGCTGCTGACCGGTGAAGCCGGGGTCGGGAAAACGGCGGTGGTAGAAGGGCTGGCGCTGCGCATCGCCGACGGCGACGTGCCTGAGCCGCTGCAAAATATTCAGCTGTGGCTGCTGGATATCGGCATGCTACAGGCAGGCGCGGGCATGAAGGGCGAGTTCGAGGCCCGTCTGCAGGCGCTTATTAACGAAGTCCAGTCCAGCGCCACGCCGATTATTCTGTTTATCGATGAGATCCACACCCTGATTGGCGCAGGCGGCCAGCAGGGAACCGGCGATGCGGCGAACCTGCTGAAGCCCGCGCTGGCGCGCGGCCAGCTGCGCACCATCGGCGCCACCACCTGGGCGGAATACAAAAAGTACATTGAGAAAGACCCGGCGCTGACCCGCCGTTTCCAGACGGTGCAGGTGCACGAGCCGGACGAAGCGAAGGCCATTCTGATGCTGCGCAGCACCGTGTCGCCGCTGGAGACCCACCACCAGGTGCTGCTGCTCGACGAAGCGGTTAGCGCGGCGGTGAAGCTGTCGCATCGCTACATCCCGGCGCGCCAGCTGCCGGATAAAGCCGTAGCGCTGCTCGACACCGCCTGCGCCCGCGTGGCGGTTAGCCAGAGCGCGCCGCCTGCGCAGCTGGAGGACTGCCTGCGCCATCTTGCCGCGCTGGACGTGGAAATCGAGATAGCTGAACGCGAAGCGCGCGTGGGTGCCGGTGACGCCGAACGCGTGACGGCTTTGCGCGGCGAGCGCGAGGCGTATGAAGCAAAACGCCAAGCCCTGGCCCAGCGCTGGGAAGAAGAGCGCGGCCTGGTGCAGGAGATTATTCGCCTGCGCGCGGCGCTGTTCGCGGCGGGGGATGAAGAGAGCGCCGGGCTGCGCGGCCAGCTGGCGGAACAGCAGCAGGCGCTGAACGCCTTACAGGGTGATGAACCGCTGCTGTTTGCGGCGGTCGATGAAAACGTGGTGGCCGCGGTGGTCTCTGACTGGACCGGGATCCCGCTGGGCCGGATGGTGAAAAACGAGATCGACGCGGTGCTGAACCTCGCCGACACGCTGAACCAGCGCGTGATCGGCCAGCGTCACGGTCTGGACCTGATTGCCCGCCGCGTGAAAACCTCGCGGGCGAAGCTCGACGATCCCAACAAGCCGGTGGGCGTCTTTATGCTCTGCGGCCCGTCCGGGGTGGGTAAAACCGAAACCGCGCTGGCGCTCGCCGAATCCCTGTACGGCGGCGAGCAGAACGTCATCACCATCAACATGAGCGAATTCCAGGAAGCGCACACCGTCTCCACCTTAAAAGGTGCGCCGCCGGGGTACGTAGGGTATGGTGAAGGCGGCGTGTTGACCGAGGCCGTGCGCCGCCGCCCTTACAGCGTGGTGCTGCTGGACGAAATTGAAAAAGCGCACCCGGACGTCCACGAGATCTTCTTCCAGGTCTTTGATAAAGGCTGGATGGAGGACGGCGAGGGGCGCCACATTGATTTCCGCAACACCATTATTATTCTGACGTCCAACGTCGGCACCGAGCTGATTAGCGCCATGTGCGCCGACCCTGAGCTGATGCCGGAACCTGACGCGTTAAGCGGCGCCCTGCGCCAGCCGCTGCTGGAGGTGTTCCCACCGGCGCTGCTGGGACGCCTGCTGGTGGTGCCGTACTACCCGCTCAGCGACGAGATGCTGGGGCTGATTGTTCGTCTGCAGCTCAAGCGCATCCAGCGGCGTCTGGAAGAGAATCACAGCATTATTTCTGAGTTTGACGACAGCGTGGTGGAACAGATTGTTCAGCGCTGTACCGAGGTGGAGTCCGGAGGCCGTATGGTGGACGCTATTCTGACCAATACCTTACTGCCTCAGATGAGCCAGATCTTACTTACCGCCAGCCGCAGCGACGAGCAGTACCGACGTCTGCACGTCACCTGCGAGCAGGGCGAGTTTCACTGTCAGTTTGCCGCGTAATAATCATCAAGAGAACTGTAAAAGATGACGGATAATGATAACAATCGGACTGTCCCAAACGCGCTCCCGGTCGGGTACCGCTTCAACGAGTTTGAAATCAAAGAGGTGATCGGCGGCGGCGGTTTTGGCATCGTCTATCGCGCGTGGGATCACCAGCTCGAACGCACTATCGCTATCAAAGAATTTATGCCTTCCTCGCTCGCCGTGCGCGGCGACGACATGACCCTGGTCCTGCGCAGCGAGCGCTTTGGCAAAGCGTTCTCCGCAGGCCTGAACAGCTTTATTCAGGAAGCGCGTCTGCTGGCGCGCTTTAACCACCCGAACCTGCTGCACGTCCTGCGTTTCTGGGTGCAAAACGATACGGCCTACATGGGGACGCTGTTTTACAGCGGCACCACGCTGTCGCGCCTGCGAGAAGAAAAACCGGAGCTGATCAACGAAGCCTGGATCCGCCGCACGCTGCCGATGCTGTTTGGCGCAATCAAGACCATCCACGACGAAGGCTACCTGCACCGCGACATCTCCCTGGATAACATCCAGATCCAGGATAACGGCCTGCCGGTGTTGCTCGATTTCGGCTCAGCGCGCCGGACCATCGGCAACCTTTCCGACGAAACGGAAACCATGCTGCGCCCGGGCTTTGCGCCAATTGAGCAGTACACCGACGACAACGAAAGCGAGCAGGGCCCGTGGACGGATATTTACGCCCTCGGCGCTGTACTGCGTACCCTGATCGTGGGCTCTCCGCCGCCGGTCAGCGTGGTGCGCTCCATCCAGGATACCTGCAAACCGCTTGTGGAAATCATGCCGCAGGGCTATTCCATTCCGCTGCTGCAGGCCATCGATCGCGCGCTGGCGCTGCACATGGAGGATCGTCCGCAGTCCATCGACGAGTTCGCCGCGCTGATCGAGATGCCGGTCGCGGGCATCAACGATGTGCTGACCGCGAAAAAGCCCGGCACGATGCTGGTACCGGTCGAAGACGAAAAGCCGACGTCGTTCCTCGACTGGCGTCGCTACAGGATCCCAGGCCTGGTAGCCGCAGGCGTGCTGGTGGGCGTTGTTGCCGGGGCGATGCTGTTCAGCGGCGGTAGTGACGCGCCTGAGCAGGCTGCGCAGGCACCGACAGAGACGCGTCCAACGGAGACCGCCGCGAACGCGCCGGACGTGAAGCCAGAGACGGCGAAGGTGAGCGAGCCGGCGACGGCACAGCAGACGCCACCACCTGCCGATGCCGGTCCGGTGGCGTTGGTCTATATCCGGATCCTCGATGGCGAAACGCTGAAGGTGAACGGCGAGCCTAAAGCGCTGCGCCCGGGAGCTAACGGCTATGCCTCGCTCAAGCTGCCCGCCGGTGAGGTGAAGATTGAGCTTCAGGGCAACGGAAGAACGCGCGGCCAGACGCTGGATATCGCCAAGCCGGGCACCTGGCTGGTGAATCCGTAGGAATATAAACAGGAGAGATTATGGAATTGTGCGATCTTCGAAGCCAGAGGCTTCATCCAGGGAATGCGAGAAGATTGTCTCTCCTGTTTATGCGTTTTGAATTTAATCCTGACCCGGAGAGTTGAGTTGAAGCCAACATGTGCCTCCCCATTTTTGTAAATAACAATATCGGGCGTACACAAAATAACCTCGCTCATTTAAATAGCAAATTATGGTATTTCTGGGGAAGTATGGATCTTCTCGCAATATTGCTTTATTGCGTGAATTCAGTTCGCCACGACAGAATTCCATTCATTTCTGATGCAAAAGCGTTTAGTGATTCGTTGCATTATTATGCAGGTGATGGTTTCAGCATTTTGGTCATGCTTTTTTTTGTGCTTGACTTACTTTTATTACTCTCTTTGTGTACTTCGGCCTGGTTATTCTTCAAGCGAAAGATCGGAGCGATTAAATTTGCTCTTGCGCAGGAATTATTTCGCTTGATTTCATTCAGATGTTCGGTCTCATTTTTCCCTCTTTTAGTAAGTATGTTTGATATTTCAAACATCTGGTTGAATGTAGGCTTATTTGTCACTTCAGAGTTACTGAAAATCTACTCTCTTGTTTTTTGGATGTTCAAGAGGGAAAAGCCCCTTTCTTGAATGACGCTTTATCACAGATGCGAACCCCTTTCCTGCATCGCATAAGCTAGATGGAATAAAGATTATGCTCAACCGAATTACCGTTCAGCTCCCGGTGGAGGGGCTTCTGTTCTGGAAACTGACGGGCCGCGAGGCGATGTCCGAGTCGTTCGCCCTGACGCTGACCGTGCTCGGCACGGACGCGCGCATTGACCGCAGTAAGCTGCTGGGCCAGCCTGTCACGGTAACCATCCCGACGCAGAACCTGCTGACGTCCCGCTATATTAACGGCAAGATTACCCGCGTGGCGGTGAGCGCCGTTGAGCTGACGGGCACGCGCTATGCGGTGTACCAGCTGACGGTGGAGCCGGACCTGTGGCCGATGAAGCGCGACCGTAACCTGCGTATCTTCCAGGGCCAGACGGTGCCGCAGATTGTGAAAACCCTGCTCGGTGAGCATCAGGTCAACGTTGAGGACAAACTCACAGGCAGCTACCGGGTGTGGGACTACTGCGTGCAGTATCAGGAGTCGAGCCTGGACTTCATCAGCCGCCTGATGGAGCTGGAGGGGATTGCCTATCACTTCCGCCATGAGGCGGACAAACACACCCTGGTGCTCACCGATGCCGCCACGCAGCATCAGCCGTTCAGCGGCTATGAGGTCATTCCTTACCACCAGACGCCATCGGGCGGCAGTACGGATGAAGAGGGCATCGGCCAGTGGGCGCTGGAGGACAGCGTGACGCCGGGGATTTACAGCCTCGACGACTATGACTTCCGCAAGCCGAACGCGTGGCTGTTCCAGGCCCAGCAGAACCCGGCGTCGCCGAAGCCGGGCAGCATCGACGTGTACGACTGGCCGGGACGCTTTGTGGACAAGGGGCACGGGGAGTTCTACGCCCGCATCCGCCAGGAGCGCTGGCAGGTTGAGCATCAGCAGATTCAGGCCACCGCCACGGCGGCGGGGATAGCGCCAGGTCACACCTTCACGCTGACCAACGCCCCGTTCTTCAGCGACAACGGCGAGTATCTGGTGACGGCCGCAGGCTACCACTTCGAGGAGAACCGCTACGCGAGCGGCGAGGGGGAGACTATTCACCGTACCGATTTTACGGTCATCCCGTCGGCGGTGGTGTACCGTCCGGCGCAGTCCACGTCGTGGCCGCGCACCTACGGCCCGCAGACCGCGAAGGTGGTGGGGCCGAAGGGCGAGAGTATCTGGACGGACAAATACGGTCGCGTGAAGGTGAAGTTCCACTGGGACCGTCTGGCGAAGGGCGATGACACGAGCTCCTGCTGGGTGCGGGTGTCGAGCGCGTGGGCGGGCCAGGGCTACGGCGGGGTGCAAATCCCGCGCGTCGGCGATGAGGTGGTGGTGGACTTTATCAACGGCGACCCGGACCGTCCGATTATCACCGGCCGCGTGTACAACGACGCGAGCATGCCGCCGTGGGCGCTGCCGGCAGCGGCGACGCAGATGGGCTTTATGAGCCGGACGAAAGACGGTTCAGTCGATAACGCCAACGCCCTGCGCTTTGAGGATAAGGCGGGCGCAGAGCAGGTGTGGATCCAGGCCGAGCGCAACATGGACACCAGCGTTAAAAACGATGAAACACACAGCGTCGGCGGGGCGCGCAGCCATTACGTGAAGAAAAACGAGCTGCATCGCGTGGAAGCGAACCAGACCCAGGCCGTGAAAGGTGGCACCGAGATCCTGACGGGGAAAGGCAAGCTGGATGCGGCGGTAGAGCAGTATGTCATTGCATCCGGGACGAAGCTGCGGCTGGTCTCCGGTGAGAGCGCCATTGAACTCAACGCTAACGGCAAGATTAACCTGATTGGCAAAGAGTTTAACTTCTTCGTGGAAGGGGATGGGTATATCACCACGGGCGGCAAGCTGCACCTGAATACCTCGGGAACCAAGCCGGGCACAACGGCACCGGGTTCAGGGCATAAAGGGGATATTGATGCGGCGGTGCAGGCATATTTCTCTCCGGATCAGGCTAAAAAATCTGCCGGTGCTGGAGTTGCCGGAGGAGCGGGCAAAGCGGCACCGGCACCTGCGCAAAACAATTCAGCTGCATCAACCGGCACAGACAAAACCAGTGAATATGATTATTCGTTGCAGGACATGGTGGATAAGCAAAAGAATTTAAAGGCTAAACCTCAAAAGTGGACGCGACGAGGCTTTGTTAACGCCTCTGAAGATGATATTAAGAAATATGCAAACCCGGACAATTTCAATACTGGAACTGATAAATATCAGTTCCTGGATCTCTCCTCTTCATCAGGTGTTTCTGAAACTGATATGGCTACCTTCCTGAAAGGGAAAGGCGTACTTGAAGGTCAAGAAAAAACATATCTTGATGCAGCAAAGAAATACAATGTCAGTGAAGTTTACCTCGCCTCGCATTCTGCTCTTGAAACAGGTAACGGAGCGAGTGAACTGGCAAAAGGTGTCGAGGTCAACGGTGTAAAAGTTTATAATATGTACGGTATTGGCGCTTTAGATGGAAATGCCGTTAAAACAGGTTCCAATTATGCATATAAAATGGGATGGACTTCACCAGAGAAAGCGATAGATGGTGGTGCGAAATGGATTTCCGAAAAATACATTAATAATGCGGATTATGCCCAAAATAATCTTTATAAGATGCGATGGAACCCAGCTTCGCCAGGAACGCATCAGTATGCAACTGATGTCAACTGGGCTGTAGCCCAAACATCAAACATGAAGAAAATGTTTGATAATTTCCCTGGTGCAAACCTATCATATGATATTCCAAAATTTAAGTAATGGAACAACTTATGACCAAGAAAATTCTGAGTGTTTTCTGTTCTGTTCTGGTGCTCTGCAGTTTGAACAGTTATGCGGCGACTGCTCCAATCAATAAAGAAGTTGAAAATTCATCACGTACTCTTTTAGCAACTCCCGATTTTTCTGTACAAATAAACAAACAGTCTGTCGCATTGGGCGACAGATGGACTAATGACATTGCAGATAAAGTTGAGTTGCCGGTTGAAGGCCGTTTTGTCGGTGAGGTTCCTTTTGACGGAACAAATTATAAATTTTTCCAGCATCAAAGGTCTGGGTTAGAAATATTTAGTTCCAACCTTTGGTGGGATAAGGCAGAGAGAAGCGTTGACGATTATATTGTGTCGCAGATTACGCTAACTGCTGCGGATGGCAAAACAGCTCGCGGAATCCATATTGGTTCAACAATAAATGAACTTAATAACGCTTATGGTAGTGGCCAGGTCGAAAATGATTCCGGAGAGCAGTGGATTTCCTATGAATTGGGTAAGAAATTGCTCTCTTTTGAGGTTAAGGACAATAAGGTTGTAAAAATAACAATGAATTACGATAATGGTTCTTCAGAGTAATTTATGACCAAAAAATATCTGGCAGCTGTATTGTTAACCGCTTTATTGACAGGCGTCGTTGAAACGTCATCGGCACTTGAATTATCGCAATACAATAAGCTCGATACGGTAAGTCGCATCCTTAACGACAGTGAAGTGACAGACAATCTCAGGACGCTGTTGGGAAATCATTACCAGACCTTTATTGATAACTTTGACGTCTTCGGTGAACCGCATACCACCGCAGGTGGCGGATTGTTTGTTGAAGGCTGGCTAAAGGATCTTTATCAGGAGAATGCGTCAGCGCTGGTCATCAATCCTGACGGTAAAATCTTTGCGGCCTGGGTGGTTCCGGAATCAAACGTTATCCATTACCAGTCCTCTGATAACACTCAGGTCATTAATGCTGATATCCAGCAGTGGGCCGCCAGATTCACAACGATGCATTTTGCAGCGAACATACAGTCAGAAGTCACGTTTGACGGGGTATGGGCTGGTGAATTCAAAAACGACTCAACGTTAACCCTGCGATTAGCTGAATCAGGCAACCGTATCACCGGGTCTTATTGTTATATCTCTCAAAGAGGAAATCGCATAGATTGCCCTGATGAGGATGAGCGTAATCTTAGCGGTACGTTCGCAGGTAATCGTGCCAACGTTGAGTTCAACTCATCGTTTGGCGGCGTCGGTGGACGGGCTGTTCTGGAAATAAAAGGGAGTGAAATGGAATGGCGCTTAGTTACTCCTCCACAAAAAGGAAATTATTATGCTCCGCTGCGTTATACGTTACGTAAAGCCGCTTCGGTTCAAAACGCGGAGACCAGAAAACTGGACACCGAAAAGTTCGATATTTCGCTGATAAACAGGTGCGGGCGTTTCGAGAGCGAATGTGACGAGATGGTTTATCTCGGCGTGCGCAAAAGCGATAACAGTACGATCTCTTTAAAGGGAAAAACGTTACGCGACTCCTCAGGTAAAATAATCGGTTCAACGTACAAGAATGGCGAGATCGCTTATACCGTAACGTATGCACCTGTGAAACTGGTTGTCAGCAAGGGCAACCGTGTTTTAGTCGAACAATCCGGTCAATGGCGTAAATAATATAAAGCCAGACAAAGGCCACCACGGATTGGCCTTTTTATTTCTCTCAATATTAATCATCCCGAGTTCACTTATGAAATACACCCTCCAGGAAGGTTCGTTTTCCCTCTTTCCTGCTGCCTGGCAGGATAACAGCATGAACATTATTCGCGATGACGAAAGCGGATTGTCCGTGGTGGTCAGCCGCGGCGCGATCCCCGCTGGCAGCGACTACGAACAAGAATTCCATCGCCAGTGGGACGTGCTGCGTCCGCAGATGGGTGAGATTGCCCAGAGCGAATTCCGGAACGTAAAAGCCGGGGCTGACGGAAAAACGAACGGGCTGGAAGTTGAGACCACTTTCGACCGCAACGGGCAGCGCCTGTGGCAAAAACAGCTGGCCGTACAGACGCCGGGCAAACCGGTATTAATGATTTTTACCCTCTCGGCGCTCAGAGCATTCACCGAAGAGGACGAGGCGCGCTGGAGCGCGCTTAAGCAGAGTCTGACGCTAAGCGACAACCGGAACGTGTAAGGCATGAGCGATAACAACGCGGCCCGTCAGGGCGACGAGATTATTCACTCCAGCATTTTTGCGGACATCACCAGCATCGTGGCGGAAGGTGCCGCCTATGCGGTGATCGGCGCGGCGGTGGGCGCGGCCGCTACCGTGGCGGCGCCATTATTGGGTGCAGGGGCGGCGGCCGCAGGCGTGGCGGCAATCGGCTCCAGCTGCTTGCTCAGCGGCATCATTGGCGGCGTGCTGGCAAACGTGGCGGGGATCACCGACGATATCAGCAACGCCGCGGAAGGGTTGGGCAATGCGCTTTTCCCTCCGTCGCCTGCGGGAAAAATCACCACCGGTTCGAATAACGTTCTCACCAACGCAATCCCCGCCGCACGCGCGGCAGGCACGCTGACGCCTGCTGATACGCCTTCACCTGAGCCCCAGTCGCCCGGCAGCTTTGCCGATTACGCGGGCATGCTGCTTTCCGCTGCCGGACAGTTTGGCAGCGAAATGTGGCAGCCGAGCGTGGCCTCTGCCGCCGCGGGGACCTCGCCGCTGGAAGAAGACAAGGTGGCGTGTGAAAAGCACTCCGGGCCGCAGTATCTGGCGGAAGGCTCCAAAAGCGTCTTTATCAACGGACAGCCTGCGGTGCGCGCGAAAGATCGCACCACCTGTGAAGGCACCGTTTCCGACGACGTCTCACCAAACGTGATCATTGGCGGCGACACGCTTACGGTTCGCGATATCAAAAGCGGCAAAACCCCGGGTCTGGCGCTGGGGATGATCGCGCTCTCCCTGCTGCGCGGGCGTCCGGGCAAGATTCTGAAAAACATGCCCTGCGCGCTGGCGGCGGCCGGCGGCGGGATGCTGGCCGATATGGCCGTCAACGCCGTGTTTGGCTCCTCGCATCCGGTTCACGCCGCCACCGGCGTGAAGGTGCTGAACGACGATGACGAGCTCGACTTCTCGCTGCCGGGGCGCTTCCCGCTTCGCTGGCAGCGCAGCTACAACAGCCTGACCACCCGCGAAGGTCTGTTTGGTCTGGGCTGGGCAACCCCCTTTGACAGCTATCTGACGCTGGAAGACAACAACGCCACCTGGTTCGACGAAACCGGGCGCGAGCTGAGCTTCGAGCTGCCGCCGGTCAACCGCGCGTTTTACAGCATCAGCGAAGGCATCATTATCCGCCGCAACGAGAGCGGCGACGTAGCAATTGCCGACGATGACGGCGCGGTGTGGCGTCTGTATAAGCCAACACGGGCGAATCCCTCCATACTGCGCCTGGCCTCCCTCAGCGACGAATACGGCAACGCGCTGCTGACGACGTGGGACGAGCACGGCAGGCTGGTCGGCCTTCACGATGAGCCGCGGGCGATAGACGTCACCCTGCGCTATGACGATGAACGTTTCCCGCACCGCGTGACCGCAGCCAGCCATTTCGACGGCGACCAGACATGGCCGCTGATGCAGTGGGGATACGACGCGCGCGGCCAGCTGGCGAGCGCGACGGATGCCTCCGGCGTGGTGACGCGTGAATACCGCTACAACGACCATGGCCTGATGGTCTGGCACCGGATGCCGGGCGGTCTGGAGAGCGAATACCGCTGGAAAAAATTGGACCACTGGCGCGTGGTGGAAAACCGCACCAGCACCGGCGACGGGTGCCGCTTTAGCTACGATTTAGCCGCCGGGCTGACGACCGTCGAGCACTACGATGGTCAGACGCGCCGCCACTACTGGAACGCGCAGAATCTGATCGTCCGCTACGTAGACGAGCGCGGTGAAAACTGGCGCTACGAGTGGGACGACAACGAGCTTCTGACGCGTCGCATCGATCCGCTCGGCCACGCCGTCACCTTCGTCTACGACGAGATGGGCAACCGGGTGCAGGAGACCGACGCCGACGGCAATACCCGCACCACCACCTGGCTGGAGCACCGCGCGCTTCCGGCGGCGATTATCGAAGCCGACGGCAGCGCCACCCGGTTCTGGTACGACGAACATCACGGGCTGAAGCGCGTGGTGGACCCGATGGGGCAGACCACGCAGCTGCGCCGGGACGCGTTCGGCCAGGTCGTTGAAGAGGTCGATGCCGCCGGAAACAGCCGCTACCAGGAGTACAACGAGGCCGGGCAGATTGTCCGTTCGACGGACTGTTCCGGACGTATTACCCGCTACCGCTATCACCCTCTGGGCTGGCTGGTGGCCGAGACTGGCGCCGACGGTGAAGAGACGCGCTACCGCTACGACGCCGCAGGGCGTCCGGTGCAGCTCGATCGTCCGGAAGGCTGGACGGAGTCGCTTAAATGGAACGAACGCGGCCTGCCGGTGAAGCATGCGGGCGCCGACGGAAAAGAGAGCGAGTTCCGCTACGACGAGGCGGGGCGCTTAACCGCCACCCGCAATACCCAGGGTGAAGAGGTGCGTCGCCGCTGGGACAGCCGCGGGCGTCTGATCGCCCTGGAAAACGAAAACGGCGAAGCGTACCGGTTCCGCTGGGGGCCAGACTCGCTGCTGCTGGAGGAGGTGGGGCTCGATGGCGTGGCCTCGCAGTATCGCTACGATGCCTGCGGACGCACGATTGCGCGCACCTTTGCCGCCGGTCATCCGGAGGCTATCACCCACGCCTTCGCCTGGAGCGCGAGCGGTCAGCTGGTCGCCCGCACTACGCCGGAAGGCCAGACCCGCTACCACTATACTCCGTCCGGGCTTTTAAGCCGGATAGGGCTGCATCCTGCGCTTTCAGCCGACGCGTGGACCACCGAGGCAGAGCAGGAGCTCGCCTTTGAATATGACGCGCTCGGTCGCGTCACGCGCGAGGCGGGCGAGCACGGCGAGCTGGCGTGGGAGTACGACGCGCTGGGCAACCGCACCTCCGTCACGCTGCCCGACGGTCGCGAGCTGAAGCAGTTCTACTACGGCAGCGGGCATCTGCTCAGCATTGCGCTCGATAAGCTGTCGGTCTCCGATTTTACCCGCGACGAACTCCACCGTGAAACCAGCCGCACCCAGGGGCTGCTGACCACCCGCAGCGAATACGACCGTCTCGGCCGACTGCATCGGCGGGACGTCTTTACCGGCAATGCGCAGCGCCCGTCGCCGCGCCGCTGGTCCCGCCGCTGGGATTACGACTACCGCAATAATCTGGTGCGGGAAGAGCGGGACGATAACCCGTTCAGCTGGTACCGCTGGCAGTACGACAGCGCCGGGCGCCTGCTGGTTCAGGACGGCACGCTGCCCGGACAGGAGCAGTGGCGCTGGGATGCTGCCGGTAACCCGCTCGAAGGATCTGCTGAGAAGGTCACGCACAACCGCCTGACGCAGCTGAACGGCATTCGCTGGCGTTATGATATCCACGGCCGCACCGTGGAGAAGGATAATGGCCAGACCCGCTGGCACTACCGCTACGACGGCGAACATCGCCTGACGGAGGTCATCAGCCAGCCGCGGGACCGCAATAAGCCGCAGATGCATGTCAGCTTCCGCTACGATCCGCTCGGGCGACGCACCAGCAAAACGCGACGCCAGATGCTGGGCGGACAGCCAACGGGCAGGGCGGTCACCACCCGGTTTGTATGGGAAGGGTTCCGCCTGCTGCAGGAGGTGCACGGGGATGTGCCGATCACCTACGTTTACAGCGATCAGGACAGCTACGATCCGCTGGCGCGCATTGACGGCATTGATGCCCCGGAGATCTTCTGGTTCCACTGTCAGCCGAACGGCACGCCGGAGCGGATGACGGATAGTGAAGGGCAGGTGCGCTGGGAAGGTGTGAACAGCGCCTGGGGCAAGCTGCTTCGGGAAAGCGAAACGCAGGTATCAGGATATTCTCAGAACCTGCGCATGCAGGGGCAATACCTGGATCGTGAGACAGGGCTGCACTACAATCTGTTCCGGTATTACGACCCGGACTGCGGGCGGTTTACGCAGCAGGACCCGATAGGGCTGGCGGGGGGGATTAACCTTTACCAGTATGCGCCGAATGCGCTGGGGTGGGTGGATCCGTGGGGGTTGAGTTGCAGAAATAGCTGGAATGATTTCCAGAGTAAAACAAAAGGAGTTTTCTCAAGTAGGGCATGGGCAGCAAAGGCATATAATTCATTAAAAGGCACGATTAAGCCTAATCGGCCAAACCCAAAAACCTATTTAAATCCTTCCTATGTTAAGCAACATCTTGCATTATTTAACGATGGTGTTTCTAAAATTGCTTGGGGAGTAAATAGAGCTGAGATTGGTCCTCCATCTGGTCATTTTGTGATGCCAAAATCAGTTGCTGATAATATCATTAAGAAAGCTGGCGGAGATGTCGGGAAGTTAGAGAAAATGCTAGGATTAGACCCTGGAGATCTCGGTGATTCACCGGTTCGAATAGATATCCCTAAACCTCAAGGGCTTAGAATGCCTTCAGGCAACGAGGGTGGAGCTAATGATTTTTGGGTTCCTGGTGGTAAGACGTCGGGTGGTATCCCTGAGGCCGTAATAGATCAAACACCTGTCGGTGATGCTTTGATTACACCAATTATAAATAAATAGAGGTATGAAAAATGAATGAAGTTATTTTTACAGGTTTTGGTATTGACATAATCAAAAGAGATGGTGAATATTTTATTCGATATGATACCGGAACTATTGCTATGATTGAAAAGGAGTCGAAAATTACTCCAGAAGAAGCATTGAAAGCACAAAAAAGTGAAAATGATGCTTATGAGGTTATTATAGCCACTCAGACTAGAGAAGGAAAAAACAAGCCTTTCTTTTCATAAGATTAACATATTATAGTGCGTGAGGTGTTAATTAACTAAATGTTAAACAATGCTCTTTTATTTGAATTTGAAAACTTTTCTGGGTTTTAATTTCTTTAAAAAAGTTATCATTTAATTTAATGCGGTAACTAATGTTTGAGAGTGGATTTTTTGTAAGATTCGATAGTAACCTACAGTTTTTAAGTTATCAAGTTTAATTATTACGAATTTTCCACTGAATTAGAATCCGTCAACTCCGGTCATGGGGTTGTTATTCTTGAATGAAAATAGTTATCCTTTATGATCAATCAATGTTCAAAGAGAAAGTGTATATATAACAACAATAACGATAGAATATAAAAATAGGTAATTTTGTATAATGAGTCAGAGATATATTCAATGTGTTGATTTTCTCATTTCGCATAGTCAAATACTGTAAAAAACCTCAGGCTATGACGAAAATGTGAGTTAGTGGGGAAAGGCCAATCATTCTTAATTCGCCGTCCTTCACAAGGATTATGTTATATTCGATCCATTACCAGAAGATACGTTTGGAGAAAACGTAAATATCAAAGCAGAGAATGTTTTTTCATTGGATGAAAATGCTCAGCACTGTATTGTTGTACCATTTTCCATTACAAATAAAGATAAGTTGCAGATCGCTTCCGCTAGTGAGAAATTCGATTTAAATATAGATGTGAAACATGAATTTTATTCGCTATTTTATGAGGTGTGTGAAGGCGAGAAATTTACTATGATATTACTCTTGTTCAAACAAAATAAACCATTATTGCCAGGTTTTTGTTAGACGATCCATGGCGAGGAGTTAAAGACAATCCTCTCAAAGAAGGTATTTCCAAAATTAATAAAATCTAGGTTAAAATTGGAATCTAAAAATCTACGCTATGGCATGGAGTTTTCGTTCAAAATAAATCAAACGTTAAACAACTAGTTAATCACATAGCTGCTTTTGACGATGTAATCTTTCCCTCCGCACACAGGACTGCTGACCACCCGCCGCGAATACGACCGACTTGATGAACTGCATCGCTGGGACGTCTTTACCGGCAATGCCCAGCGCCTATCACCGCGTCGCTGGCCCTGCCGCTGGGATTATGATATCCACGGCCGCACCGTGGAGAAGGATAACGGCCAGACCCGCTGGCACTACCGCTACGACGGCGAACATCGCCTGACGGAGGTCATCAGCCAGCCGCGGGACCGCAACAGGCCGCAGATGCAGGTCAGCTTCCGCTACGATCCGCTCGGGCGACGCATCAGCAAAACGCGACGCCAGATGCTGGGCGGACAGCCAACGGGCAGGGCGGTCACCACCCGGTTTGTCTGGGAAGGGTTCCGCCTGCTGCAGGAGGTGCACGGGGATGTGCCGCTGACCTACGTTTACAGCGATCAGGACAGCTACGATCCGCTGGCGCGCATTGACGGCGTTGATGCCCCGGAGATCTTCTGGTTCCACTGCCAGCCCAACGGCACGCCGGAGCGGATGACGGATAGCGAAGGGCAGGTGCGCTGGGAAGGCGTGAACAGCGCCTGGGGCAAGCTGCTTCGGGAAAGCGAAACGCAGGTATCAGGATATTCTCAGAACCTGCGCATGCAGGGGCAATACCTGGATCGTGAGACAGGGCTGCACTACAATCTGTTCCGGTATTACGACCCGGACTGCGGGCGGTTTACGCAGCAGGATCCGATAGGGCTGGCGGGGGGGATTAACCTTTACCAGTATGCGCCGAATGCGCTGGGGTGGGTGGATCCGTGGGGGTTGAGTTGCAGAAATAGCTGGAATGATTTCCAGAGTAAAACTCGTGGCGCTTTTGCCACTCGAGGTCAGGCTGCACGGGCCTATCGAGCTACTCATGGAATTGCAAAGCCAGATTTCCCTAATCCTGCAACCTACCTTGAAGCAGGAAAAATTAATGGTCATTTAGAACAATTCAAGGGAGGGGTAACTAAGTTCGTTTGGGGTATTAATCCTGAATTCACTCACTTAGGCCCTCCCGGTGGTCACTTTGTTATGCCAAGGACAGTTGCTGATGACTTAATTAGGCGTTCAGGGGGAAGCATTCCAAAGCTTGAAAAATTATTAGGGTTGAATTCAGGTGATCTTGGTAACGCTCCTCTAAGGGTTGATATTAATAACCCTACAGGGTTAAGGATGCCAACGGGAAATGAACGAGGAGCAAATGAATTTTGGTTGCCGGGAGGATATACCTCGGGAGGTATTCCAGAGGCTGCCATAGATCCAACTCCGCTAAATCAGTTAAAAATAACGCCGTTGAATAATTAAGAGAGGGAATAAATGGATAAAGTAATATTTAACAATTATGGAGTAATCCTTATTGAAAGAGAAGGACGCTTTTTTATTAAGTTTTACTCCGGAGGGATCGTGATGAAAGAGGAGGAAGAGGAAGTAAGTCTTGATGAGGCCAAAAAAGTTCAAATGAGTGAAAAAGATGCTTATGAGGTTTTGATCGCAATCGAAAAAAGAGAAAAGTTAAAGCATTAATTTTTTGTTTTAATAATTATCTATAAGCTAACAACGGAAAGTTGGTTTTTAATTCAATAAATTTAAATAAATCCCTCAATGATGGTCTTTTTAAAAGACAACTCTAACCTTTTAAGCTTCAGAAAAAATCCACGCCAAAGCGTGGATTTTTTTCATTCAAAACAAATTAAACGTTAAACAGGAAGTTCATCACATCGCCATCTTTAACGATGTAATCTTTCCCTTCCGCACGCATCTTGCCTGCTTCTTTCGCGCCTTGCTCACCCTTGTAGGTGATGAAGTCTTCAAACGCGATAGTCTGCGCACGAATAAAGCCTTTCTCGAAGTCGGTGTGGATCTTACCAGCCGCCTGAGGCGCAGTTGCACCCACAGGGATGGTCCACGCACGCACTTCCTTCACGCCAGCGGTGAAGTAGGTTTGCAGGTTCAGCAGCTCATAGCCTGCGCGGATCACGCGGTTCAGGCCAGGCTCTTCCAGACCCAGCTCGGCCATGAACTCTTCACGGTCAGCGTCGTCCAGCTCGGCGATATCAGATTCAACGGCAGCGCATACAGCCACAACGACAGAACCTTCCGCCGCGGCGATTTCACGCACTTTGTCCAGATACGGGTTGTTCTCGAAACCGTCTTCGTTAACGTTGGCGATGTACATGGTTGGCTTCAGGGTCAGGAAGCTCAGGTATTTGATCGCCGCCTTGTCTTCGTCAGTCAGGTTTTTCAGCGCGCGCAGCATGCCCGCGTTTTCCAGCTGCGGCAGGCATTTTTCCAGCGCAGCCAGTTCCGCTTTCGCGTCCTTGTCGCCGCCTTTGGCTTTCTTCTGCACGCGGTGAATCGCGCGTTCGCAGGTGTCGAGGTCAGAGAGCGCCAGCTCGGTGTTGATGACGTCGATGTCGTCAGCCGGATCCACTTTGTTGTTAACGTGGATGATGTTGTCGTTCTCGAAGCAGCGCACAACGTGGCCGATCGCTTCGGTTTCACGAATGTTGGTCAGGAACTGGTTGCCCAGGCCTTCACCTTTGGATGCGCCTTTTACCAGGCCCGCGATGTCCACGAATTCCATGGTGGTTGGCAGAATGCGCTGCGGCTTCACGATTTCCGCGAGCTGGTCCAGACGCGGGTCCGGCATCGGCACAACGCCGGTGTTAGGTTCGATGGTACAGAACGGGAAGTTCGCCGCTTCGATACCCGCTTTGGTAAGCGCGTTAAACAGGGTGGATTTGCCCACGTTTGGCAGACCGACGATACCGCATTTGAATCCCATTTCTAAATCACCTTAATATCTTGATAATCAATCCGTTATCGATAACCGATTGATGAAAAGTAAATAACTACGCCTATTATACACGTAACCCGCATGACGCGCGGTAAAAAAGCCGTATCGGGCGGATTATTGCGCTTTGAAAGCGTGCAAGCGGTTTGTCGCTTTGGTTAAGCCGTCCTGCAGCCAGATTTCAGTGCAGCGCGCCGCCTCGTCTACCGCTTCGTCAATCAGTTTCTGCTCGGAAACCGGGGGCTTACCGAGCACGAAACCGACAACTTTGTTTTTATCGCCCGGATGGCCGATTCCGACGCGCAAACGGTGGAAATTTGGGTTATTGCCCAGCTTGCTGATGATGTCCTTAAGGCCGTTGTGGCCGCCGTGTCCGCCGCCCAGCTTGAATTTTGCCACGCCGGGCGGGAGATCCAGCTCATCGTGGGCCACCAGAATTTCATCCGGGTTGATGCGATAAAACGTTGCCATAGCCGCCACGGCTTTACCGCTCAGGTTCATAAAGGTGGTGGGCACCAGCAGGCGAACGTCCGCGCCTGCAAGATTAATACGTGAGGTATACCCGAAGAATTTAGGTTCTTCACGCAGGGGAGCACGTAACCGTTCGGCCAGCAGATCGACGTACCATGCCCCGGCATTGTGGCGGGTGGCCGCGTACTCTGCGCCCGGGTTGGCGAGGCCGACAATCAGTTTAATCGTCACGAGGTAATTCCTAATGGGTTCCAGATCTGGCGCGTAGTTTACTGCCTGGCGCGCCGCTTGACAAAATTCTGCGATCGTCGAAGCGAAATACGAATAATTTCTGATTTGAACAATTAGAATTTCAAGCTGTTCAATGTGTTATTTGTAAACTTTTGTTTGGGCGTTATCTGTAATTGTGATCATTCACGCAACTCATAAAAGGGGCGTTGTCTATACTTTACACACAAGGATTAGGGGCTTTTCCCCTGACAACCCAAAGTTCCGGAGGTGACACATGAAACGCAAAAACGCTTCGTTACTCGGTAACGTGCTGATGGGGTTGGGGCTGTTCGTGATGGTAGCCGGCGTGGGTTATTCAATTTTAAACCAGCTGCCGCAGCTTGACCTCCCGCAATACTTTGCGCATGGCGCGATATTGAGCATCTTCCTCGGTGCGGTATTGTGGCTCGCCGGGGCGCGCATGAGCGGACATGAAGAAGTGTGTGACAAATACTGGTGGGTGCGCCACTACGACAAACGCTGTCGCCGCGACCAGCATAAGCACAGCTAGTGCGCCATAAGAATACCGAAACGACTTCTTCTGAAGTCGTTTTTTTTTGCATCAAGGGTTGACCCTCACGTAACGTAAGGCTCCAGAGCGGCGCCACTGGCAAAGAAAAAGGAGCAGTTATGTTGATTCAGGTGGGGGAGCTGGCGAAACGCGCCGGGATCACCGTGCGGACATTGCACCACTATGAGCAAACAGGGTTGTTGCTGCCTTCTGCCAGGAGCGCGGCAGGTTACCGTCTTTACAACCTGGCGGATGTCCAGCGTTTGCATATGATTCAGGCGCTGGCAAAAGCGGGGCTGGAACTTGCTGAAATCAGGGATTTCCTGGAACAGGCGTCGCTGTCGTTAACCGAGCTACTCGATGCGCAAATCACGCTGCTGGATAAACAGCTGCGCAGCATACATACGCTGCGCGACCGGCTGGTGGAGCTGCGTGCCGGGCTTCTCGACGATGCGACGCCGGATCTGGAATCCTGGCTACAGACTCTGGAGTTAATGAATATGTACGATCGCTGGTTTAGTAAAGAAGAGTTACAGCAGCTGCCGTTTGCGGTGCAGAAAGATGCGCTGGCGGCTATCTGGTCGGGGCTGGTTGCAGAGGCCAACGCGCTGCTGGAAGATCGCATTCCCGTGATGGAACCGCGGGCGATGGACCTGGCGACGCGCTGGATGGTACGCCTGGAGCAGGATACGGCGGGCAGGCCTGAGTTTCTCACCCGGCTGAACGAGATGCACAGCGTTGAACCGCAGATGAAGGCGCAGACCGGCATTACGCCGGAGATGACGGATTACATCACGCGCGCGTTTGCGGAATCGAAGCTCAGCATATGGGAGAAGTATCTCACGGCCGACGAGATGGCCTATACCCGGGCACACTACTTTGACCGCATGATGGAGTGGCCGCCGCTGGTGGCGAAACTACACCAGGCGCAGCGGGAAAATAGCGATCCCGCATCTGATGAAGCGCAAAAGCTGGCCGAAAACTGGCTGGCATTATTCCAGTCGTACGCGGGCACCAACCCGGAGACCCAGCAAAAGTTTCGCGTGGCCATGCAGCAGGAGCCGCATCTGATGAAGGGTACGTGGATGACGCCTGCCGTGCTTGCATGGCTCCAGCAGGCGATTGGGGTGATGATGCAGAGACGTTTCTCTGCATCAGGTGACTCACAGATCCGCTAACGCGGCTTCGCGGTTGGGGTAGAAGGAGAGTCGGCCAGGGATAGGCTGTACGCCCGCCCGCGCCATGGTGCGCAGCGGCTGGAATTCGAGGTTACTCACCCGCAGCTCGCAGCCTTCCGGCAGCCGCGCAACAAAGCGCTGGAAGGCGTCCAGGCCGCCGGCATCCAGCACCGGTACGGCATCCCACTTCAGCACCACAACCCGCTTGCCCGCGATCCGGGACTTCAGATCGCTGAACAGGCCTTCCGCCGCGGCGAAGAACAGCGGACCAATCACGCGCAGCACCAGCACGTCGTCAGGCACCTCAACGTTGACCGGGGAGAGGCGCGTCATTTGCGCAATGCGGCGCATAAACAGCAGCGAGGCCAGCACTATGCCGACGCTGATGGCGATAACCATATCGAACAGCACCGTCAGCGACATGCAGATCAGCATCACGATGATGTCGTCTTTCGGCGCGCGACGCAGCAGGTTTACCACCTTGTGCGCCTCGCTCATGTTCCAGGCCACCATCAGCAGCAGCGCAGCCATGGCCGAGAGCGGAAGCCATGAAAGCAGCGGGGCAAGGATCAGCAGCGCCATGATCACCAGCAGGGAGTGAATGACTGCGGAAACCGGTGATGTCGCGCCCGCACGTACGTTCGCGGCGGAACGGGCAATCGCAGCCGTAGCGGTAATACCGCCGAAGAACGGTGCAACGATGTTCCCTAAGCCCTGGCCGACCAGCTCGCTGTTGGCTTTGTGCTTAGTGCCGGTCATGCCGTCGAGCACGACGGCGCAGAGCAGGGATTCAATTGCTCCCAGCATTGCCATGGAGAACGCGGCAGGCAGCAGAGCGCGAAGGGAATCCCAGCTTAGGGTGAAGCTTGAGCCCGGCATATCCCACGGCAGAACCAGCTGCGGCAACAGTTGCGGAATGCCGCTGCCCTGTGACCCGTCCGCCAGAACATAGTGGAACTGTGAGCCGATAGTCGCGACATGACCACCGAACATATTCACGATAGCCATCACCGCGCAGCCCAGCAGCAGCGCGGGCAGATGGCCCGGCAGTCGAATGCCCAGACGAGGCCAGACGATCAGCGTGCCCAGCGTCACCATCCCGATGGCGGCGTCGCCGAGGTTCGCAGTCGGCAGCGCCATAATCAGCGCGCCCACTTTCTGTAAATAGTGCTCCGGAACATGTGCCATCTGCAGGCCGAGGAAATCCTTGATCTGCATCGTCCCGATGGTGATACCAATCCCCGAGGTGAATCCCAGCGTCACGGAAAGGGGAATATATTCAATCAGGCGACCAAAGCGGGCCAGACCAAACAGAATTAAAAAGATGCCGGACATCAGGGTGGCAACCAGCAGGCCAGCCAGACCGAACTGTTGGGAAACCGGGTAGAGGATCACCACAAAGGCGGCAGTCGGGCCGGAGACGCTGAAGCGAGACCCGCCCGTCAGCGCAATCACAATCCCCGCAACGGCCGAGGTGTACAGCCCGTACTGCGGCGCGACGCCGCTGCCAATCGCCAGCGCCATCGCCAGCGGGATGGCAATAATCCCGACGGTGATCCCGGCTATCAGGTCACGAACAAAGCGTGACGACGTGTATTTCTCTTTCCAGCAGGCGTCGATGAGGGCGCGAAAGGGCAGAACATGTGAGGAGGTTACGTTTTTCACAATTATCTATCATCCGTGTGCGCATCATCTGTCATATAAATGGCAGGTGAAGGAGGCATTAATCATTGCTCGTCATACTTCGCGCTGCAGCTGTGTTGGCTGCGCTCATTCATCCCAGTCACTTACTTGAGTAAGCTCCTGGGATTCATTCGCTTGCCGCCTTGCTGCAACACGAATTATTTAGAGCATCAATGAATGGCGGAAACAAAAAAACCCGCCGCAGCGGGTTTTTCGGCCGTGTTCGATCAGTGTTCGAACATTGCTGAGATGGATTCTTCGTTGCTGATACGACGAATCGCTTCGGCCAGCATCCCGGACAGGGTCAACGTACGCACGTTTGGCAGTGCTTTGATCTCGTCGCTCAGAGGGATGGTATCGCAAACCACCACTTCGTCAATGACCGAGTTGCGCAGGTTGTTTACCGCGTTACCGGAGAAGATCGGGTGAGTTGCGTAAGCGAATACGCGCTTGGCACCACGCTCTTTCAGCGCTTCAGCGGCTTTACACAGCGTACCGCCGGTATCGATCATGTCGTCAACCAGCACGCAGTCGCGGCCAGCAACGTCACCGATGATGTGCATCACCTGAGAAACGTTAGCGCGCGGACGACGTTTGTCGATGATCGCCATGTCGGTATCGTTCAGCAGCTTGGCGATAGCACGAGCACGTACCACGCCGCCGATGTCCGGAGAAACCACGATTGGGTTGTCCAGGTTCAGCTGCAGCATGTCTTCCAGCAGGATTGGGCTGCCGAATACGTTATCAACCGGGACGTCGAAGAAGCCCTGGATCTGCTCTGCGTGCAGGTCAACGGTCAGTACGCGGTCAACGCCGACGCTGGACAGGAAGTCAGCGACAACTTTAGCGGTAATTGGCACACGCGCGGAACGGACGCGACGGTCCTGGCGGGCATAACCGAAGTAAGGGATAACGGCGGTGATACGGCCTGCGGAAGCGCGACGCAGGGCGTCGACCATAACAACCAGTTCCATCAGGTTGTCATTCGTTGGAGCACAGGTGGACTGGATGATGAAAATATCACCACCGCGTACATTTTCGTTGATTTGTACGCTGACTTCGCCGTCGCTAAAGCGACCTACGGCGGCGTCGCCGAGGGAAGTGTACAGGCGGTTGGCAATACGTTGTGCTAGTTCCGGGGTGGCGTTACCAGCAAAAAGCTTCATATCAGGCACGAGAAGAACCTCAGGCATGCGTCCAGTGGTGGATAGCGTTCGCCGAAAACTGTGCGGGCCAGGCGAAGGCTATCCAGGCGGTGTATTAAAGAGCGCGATGCAACGTCTGGAACAGGGTGACGTTGTCACCGAAACTCAGTCTGCGCCAGAATGGCCTGCTGTAGGGGGGAGGTGTTCATCCCGCGCGCTACAAAACCATGCAGCCAGTCCGGCGCTTGCTCAAGCACCTGACGAGCGGCGGATTCGGTGTCAAATTCAGCAAAGACACAGGCCCCTGTACCGGTCAGGCGCGACGGCGCGTATTCTAACAGCCAGGAAAGCACCGCATCAACCTCGCGAAAACGTTTTCTTGCGATATCCTCGCAATCGTTGCTGAATTCACAATTTAATAACGTTTTTATTGACCGAATCGGGGTATTCCTTTTCAGGTCAGGATCTTTGAAGATGACCGGGGTCGGAATGCTCACGCCAGGGTGGGCAACCAGATACCACTTCTCCGGCGGTTCCGCCGGGGTGAGGATCTCACCCACGCCTTCAGCAAAGGCCGCATGGCCGCGAACAAACACCGGCACATCCGCGCCCAGCGTCAGGCCCAGGGCGGCCAGTTCATCCTGCGACAGCCCGCAGCCCCAGAGGTGGTTTAGCGCTACCAGCACGGTGGCGGCGTTAGATGATCCACCGCCGAGACCGCCGCCCATCGGCAGACGCTTCTCGATGCGGATGTCCGCACCGCTTCCCGCAGGCAGACGACCCGATTGTGCCGCGGCGCTCATCAGCAGGCGCGCGGCGCGCACGATCAGGTTGTCCTCATGCGCCACGCCGTCTACCGGCGTGAGCAGGCAAATCTGTCCGTCCTGGCGCAGCTCAATGGCGATCGTGTCGCCATAGTCAATAAACTGAAACAGCGTCTGCAGGGTGTGATAACCGTCAGCCCGCTGGCCGGTGATGTATAAAAACAGATTCAGTTTTGCCGGAGAGGGCCAGTGGGTCATCATTTAACGATCCAGTTATCCATTTTCAGCTTGATGCGCTGGCTGCCCTGAGTCAGCTCCATATTCGATGGCAGCGACGGTTTACTCTTGCTGTCATAGTCGCTGTACACCACTTTCCAGGTTTTGCCGTTCTGGGTGTAGTTCACCTGGCTCAGACGATACCGATCGTCCAGGGTGTAGTCGGTGGCGTCACCCGGCAGGCCGAGGATCCACTGGCGCAGGCTGTTGAGCGGGATAGGCATCCCGGTCAGCTTGCCAATCATCTCTTCGGCATCGGTCGCGGTGTAGTGCTGGCCTTTGTTATCGGTGATCTGCGCTTCACCCGGCTTCGCGATAAGCTCCAGCTCGGTGCTGCCCAGCGGGTTCAGCAGCAGCAGGCGATAGTTGTCCTGGCCCGTCTGCTGCCAGAAGAAGCGCGCATAAACCTTTTGTTCATCAGAGAGATAGGCGAAGGCGCCGCGCGTCTGGTACTGCTTCAGATTACGGACGTCCTGCTGGTGCTGACGCCATTGTGGCGAGTCAGGGCTTTTGCCCGGGCCTTTTGGCTGGGTGACGGTACACGCGGTCAGAACCAGTGCCGCCAGGGGCAGCAGGCGAATCAGTCGGGTCATAATGAGGACAAATCCTTGAGATACGTTGCAGTTATAGCTGTTAATGCTAGCGTCGAAGGGGGCTACCGTCTACGTTCAAATTATCTCAAAGCAATGCGTAAGCTATTACTCCGAAAGGGGGCTGTCTCTTTTATTGATCTCGCGCATCCTGTATGATGCGTTCTGCTAACCTTATTAACGCTGGTACTACTCCCGCTCAACATGACCCTATTAGCACTCGGCATCAACCACAAAACGGCCCCGGTTTCGCTGCGAGAACGCGTTACGTTTTCGCCGGATACGCTTGACCTGGCGCTGGACAGCCTGCTTGCCCAACCGATGGTGCAGGGTGGCGTGGTGCTCTCGACGTGCAACCGTACCGAGCTCTATTTAAGCGTGCAAGAGCAGGACAACCTGCATGAAGCGCTGATCCGCTGGCTATGCGACTATCACAATCTCAACGAAGACGAGCTGCGTAACAGCCTGTACTGGCATCAGGACAACGATGCGGTCAGCCATCTGATGCGCGTCGCCAGCGGCCTGGATTCGCTGGTGCTGGGCGAGCCGCAGATTCTGGGGCAGGTGAAAAAAGCGTTTGCAGATTCGCAAAAAGGGCATCTGAAGGCCAGCGAGCTGGAGCGGATGTTCCAGAAATCGTTCTCCGTGGCGAAGCGTGTGCGAACCGAAACCGACATTGGTGCCAGTGCGGTTTCCGTTGCCTTCGCGGCCTGCACCCTTGCACGCCAAATCTTTGAATCCCTGTCTACCGTCACCGTGATGCTGGTGGGCGCGGGCGAAACCATCGAACTTGTGGCGCGCCACCTGCGCGAGCATAAGGTGAAAAAGATGATTATCGCTAACCGCACCCGTGAACGCGCGCAGGTGCTGGCGGATGAAGTGGGCGCAGAGGTGGTGGCCCTGAGCGACATCGATGAACGCCTGAAAGAGGCGGACATTATCATCAGCTCTACCGCCAGCCCGCTGCCGATTATCGGCAAAGGGATGGTGGAGCGCGCGCTGAAGTCACGTCGTAATCAGCCGATGCTGCTGGTGGATATCGCCGTTCCGCGCGACGTTGAGCCGGAAGTGGGCAAGCTGCCTAACGCCTACCTCTACAGCGTGGACGATCTGCAAAGCATCATTTCGCACAACCTTGCCCAGCGTAAAGCGGCGGCGGTGCAGGCGGAAACCATCGTTGAGCAGGAAACCAGCGAGTTTATGGCCTGGCTGCGCGCGCAAAGCGTCAGCGAGACCATCCGCGAATACCGCGGGCAGGCGGAGCAGGTGCGTGATGACCTGACTGCCAAAGCGTTAGCGGCCCTTGAACAGGGCGGCGACGCTCAGGCTATTATGCAGGATCTGGCGTGGAAGCTGACCAACCGCCTGATCCATGCACCAACCAAATCTCTTCAGCAGGCTGCCCGTGACGGGGATGATGAACGCCTGACTATTCTGCGCAACAGCCTCGGGCTGGAATAGCGCCCTATACCCATTTTCTAAGACAAGGTGCATTTACGCCTATGAAGCCTTCTATCGTCGCTAAACTGGAAGCTCTGCATGAGCGCCATGAAGAAGTCCAGGCGCTGCTCGGGGATGCCGGGACCATTGCGGACCAGGAACGTTTTCGCGCGCTCTCGCGTGAATACGCGCAGTTAAGTGATGTTTCTAAATGCTTTACCGACTGGCGACAGGTTCAGGAAGATATCGAAACCGCGCAGATGATGCTCGACGACCCCGAAATGCGCGAGATGGCGCAGGAAGAGTTGCAGGATGCGAAAGCGCGTTCCGAAGAGATGGAGCAACAGCTTCAGGTGCTGCTGCTGCCGAAAGATCCGGACGACGAGCGTAACGCGTTTGTGGAAGTCCGCGCCGGGACCGGCGGTGACGAAGCGGCGCTGTTTGCCGGGGATCTGTTCCGCATGTACAGCCGCTACGCCGAGTCGCGTCGCTGGCGCGTGGAGATCATGAGCGCCAACGAAGGCGAACACGGTGGCTACAAAGAGGTTATCGCCAAGATCAGCGGCGACGGCGCATACGGCCGTCTTAAGTTTGAATCCGGCGGTCACCGCGTGCAGCGCGTGCCGGCCACCGAATCTCAGGGCCGCATTCACACCTCCGCCTGTACGGTGGCGGTGATGCCGGAGCTGCCGGAAGCTGAACTGCCGGACATCAACCCGGCGGACCTGCGCATCGACACCTTCCGCTCCTCCGGGGCGGGCGGCCAGCACGTTAATACCACCGACTCCGCTATCCGTATTACCCACCTGCCAACCGGCATTGTGGTGGAGTGTCAGGACGAACGCTCGCAGCACAAAAACAAAGCCAAAGCCTTGTCCGTACTGGGCGCGCGTATCCACGCGGCCGAAATGGCGAAACGCCAGCAGGCGGAAGCGTCGACGCGTCGTAACCTGCTGGGCAGCGGCGATCGCAGCGACCGTAACCGCACCTACAACTTCCCGCAGGGCCGCGTGACCGACCACCGCATCAACCTGACGCTGTACCGTCTGGACGAGGTGATGGAAGGGAAGCTGGATATGCTGATTGAGCCTATCGTGCAGGAATACCAGGCCGACCAGCTGGCGGCGCTGTCCGAGCAGGAATAATGGATTTTCAGCGCTGGTTACGTGAGGCGGCCGGTGAGCTTTCAGAAAGCGAAAGCCCGAAACGCGACGCCGAAATTTTGCTGGAGCATGTGACGGGGAGAGCCCGCACCTACCTGCTGGCATTTGGTGAGACGCTGCTGACCGCTGAGCAGCAAGCGCAGCTCGCTACGCTGCTTGCCCGCCGTAAAAACGGCGAGCCGGTGGCGCACCTGGTCGGCGAACGTGAGTTCTGGTCACTGCCGCTGTACGTTTCGGCGGCAACGCTGATCCCGCGCCCGGATACGGAATGTCTGGTCGAGCAGGCGCTGGCGCGTTTACCCTCAGCGTCCTGCAGTATTCTCGATCTCGGTACGGGTACGGGCGCTATCGCACTGGCCCTCGCCACCGAGCGGCCCGACTGCGCGGTGACGGCGGTGGATGTGATGCCCGACGCGGTGGCGCTGGCGCAGCGTAACGTGGAGCGTCTCGGCCTGACTAACGTGACCGTGCTGCAGAGCAGCTGGTTTAGCGCGCTGGATAAGCAGACGTTCGGGATGATTGTCAGCAACCCGCCCTATATCGACGAACACGACCCGCACCTTGCGCAGGGCGATGTTCGCTTCGAACCGCTGACGGCGCTGGTGGCTGGCAACAACGGGTTAGCCGATCTCGATCGCATTGTGACAACGTCACGGAAGCATTTGCTTCCCGGCGGCTGGCTGCTGGTTGAACATGGCTGGACGCAGGGAGAAGCCGTACGCGCGCTGTTTACGCAAGCGGGTTATCGCGCGGTTGAAACCTGCCGCGACTACGGCGGAAATGAACGGCTGACGCTGGGCCAGTGGGCGTGAAGCAAGGCTATCTGCCATTTACTGATAAAGGCGTAAGGCTGACTGAAAGGCGGTTTGGCGTTATCATCTACATTGTTTTGAGTTTTATCGCGCCCGGACGTAGCTGTACGCTCGGGCGTTACTGGGGTAAGTCATGAAGTCCTTAGCCGATTTCGAATTTAATAAAGTGCCGCTTTGCGATGGCATGATCCTGATTTCTGAGATGATTCGTGACGATTTCACGTCGCAGTTTGTCTACGATGAGCTGGAGAATCTGGTCAGCCTGGCGCGTGAAGAGATCAATCAGGCGCGCCCGCAGGACTGGCAATTAGAGAAGCTGCTTGAGCTTTTCTACGGCGAATGGGGTTTCTGCGACACGCGTGGCGTGTATCGCCTGTCTGACGCATTATGGCTGGACCAGGTCTTAAAAAATCGTCAGGGCAGCGCCGTTGCGCTGGGCTCTATTTTGCTGTGGGTCGCGCACCGCCTGGATATTCCACTGGTGCCGGTCATTTTCCCGACGCAGATGATCCTGCGGGCGGAGTGGCTGGACGGTGAGATGTGGCTCATTAATCCCTTCAACGGCGACACGCTGGATGAACACACGCTGGACGTGTGGCTGAAAGGCAATATCAGCCCGGTAGCCGAGCTCTTTAATGAAGATCTCGACGAGACGGATAACGCCGAAGTGATCCGCAAGCTTCTGGACACGCTGAAGTCCGCGTTAATGGAAGAGCGTCAGATGGAGCTGGCCCTGCGCGCCAGCGAAGTGCTGCTGCAGTTTAATCCGGAAGACCCGTACGAAATTCGCGACCGCGGGCTGATCTATGCCCAGCTCGACTGCGAGCACGTGGCGCTGAACGATCTGAGCTATTTCGTCGAGCAGTGTCCGGAAGACCCTATTAGCGAAATGATTCGTGCACAGATCAACGCGATCTCGCACAAGCAAATTACACTGCATTAAACTTAATTCCGATTCACACCTGAATAAGGCGATCCTATGAAACAAAAAGTGGTTAGCATTGGTGATATCAAGGTAGCAAACGACCTGCCGTTCGTGCTGTTTGGCGGCATGAACGTGCTGGAATCCCGCGACCTCGCCATGCGTATCTGCGAACATTACGTGACCGTGACCCAGAAGCTGGGCATCCCGTACGTGTTTAAAGCCTCTTTTGACAAAGCCAACCGCTCCTCCATCAACTCTTACCGTGGCCCGGGCCTGGAAGAGGGGATGAAGATTTTCCAGGAGCTGAAGCAGACCTTTGGCGTGAAAGTGATCACCGACGTGCATGAGTCCTGGCAGGCGCAGCCGGTGGCGGACGTGGTCGACGTGATCCAGCTTCCGGCATTCCTGGCTCGCCAGACCGACCTGGTTGCCGCGATGGCGAAAACCGGTGCCGTGATCAACGTGAAAAAACCACAGTTCGTGAGCCCGGGCCAGATGGGTAACATCGTCGATAAGTTTATCGAAGGCGGTAACGACAAGGTGATCCTGTGTGACCGTGGCGCAAACTTCGGCTACGACAACCTGGTTGTCGACATGCTGGGCTTCAGCGTGATGAAGAACGTCTCTAACCAGTCTCCGGTTATTTTCGACGTGACCCACGCCCTCCAGTGCCGCGACCCGTTCGGCGCCGCGTCCGGTGGCCGTCGTGCCCAGGTGACCGAGCTGGCGCGCGCCGGTATGGCGACCGGTCTGGCAGGCCTGTTCATTGAAGCGCACCCGGATCCGGCCAACGCGAAATGCGACGGCCCGTCCGCGCTGCCGCTGGATAAGCTGGAGCCGTTCCTGAAGCAGATCAAAGCGATTGACGATCTGGTAAAGAGCTTCGACGAGCTGGATACCAGCAAATAATAAAAAACCCGCTTCGGCGGGTTTTTTATTAGAACATATTGCCGGGTGGCGCTGCGCTTACCCAGCCTACAAAACCCGTAGGCCCTGCAAGCGAAGCGCCGCTGGGCAAAAAGACTACGCAAAGATCGTCATCAAATACGCAATAAACAGCGCCATATGCGCCGCGCCGTTCAGCACGTTAGTGCGCCCGGTTGAGAACGAAATCTGGCACAGCAGCAGCGAGGCGACCATCACAATCATCTCCGGCGCGCCCAGCGCAAACTGCAATTCATTCCCGGTCATAAAGGCAATCAGCGTCACCACCGGAACGGTGAGTGAAATCGTCGCCAGCACGGAGCCGAAGAACAGGTTCATCGCACGCTGCACCTGATTGTTCAGCACCGCTTTCAGCGCGCCCAGCCCTTCCGGAGACAGGATCAGCAGCGCCACCAGGAAGCCGGTAAACGCCACCGGGGCGTTCAGCTCGGTTAACAGCGTCTCCAGCGGGTTAGCGTTCATCTTGGTGACCGCGATAACCGCAATCAGATGCACGATCAGCCAAACCGTATGCCACGCGCTGCTGTGGGCCGACGGCTTGCCGTGGTGCGGGTCATCGTCGTCGCTGTCGTCCTCATGCTCATAGACAAACAGGCTCTGGTGCGTTTTGGTCTGGATCAGCAGGAACACGCCGTACATGGCGGCAGAAATGAGCGCGGCCAGCAGCGCCTGACCGGTAGAAAAATTCGCGCCCGGCAGCGCCATCGGGAAGACCAGCACGATAATCGCCAGCGGGAAGAGGGCGATCAGATACTGTTTAATGCCGAACAGGTTCATATACTGGGTCGCAAATTTGCGTCCGCCCAGCAGCAGAGAGAAGCCCACCAGGCCGCCCGTCACAATCATAATGATGGAGTAGAGCGTATCGCGCATCAGCGTCGGTGCGGCATCGCCGGTCGCCATAAGCGCGGAAATCAGGCTGACTTCGAGAATCACAACGGAGAGGCTGAGAATTAACGATCCGTACGGCTCGCCCAGACGATGGGCTAATACGTCCGCATGGCGGACGACGCTAAATGCGCTGGTTAAAATACCGACCAGGGCAAGAATATTGATACCAACCACCACTGGCAGTGACTGACTGCTTCCCCAGAAGAGCAGCACAGCCAGTGCCAGAACCGGGAAAATGAGTGACGTCTCCTTGTGGCGGGTCTTAACCGCCTCGTGTGTTGCTGTCATGTGCTTCTCCATCAATGCAGGTGCTTGTAATTATAGATAGATTTTGAGGACATTAAACTAACAGAAATCTGTTAAATACCCTTTATTTTTTACCTAAATTTACCCTCTGCAATGTTTTTATTGTTTAAGGCTTATAATGCCGAATCTCTATAAAATAGGTATTAAATAACAATGGATTATATTTTTAATTTAGTCATTAACGATCGTTGAGTGGCGCCATGATGTATCGTCGTCCACACTTATCTCTTTAGCCAAAAGAGAGGTTAATGATGCCCTATAAAGCGAAACGCGAATTACCGGATAACGTGCAAAACGTGCTGCCCGCTCACGCGCAGGATATCTACAAAGAGGCGTTTAACAGCGCCTGGGATCAGTACAAAGACAAAGAAGATCGTCGGGACGACGCCAGCCGCGAAGAGACGGCACACAAAGTCGCCTGGGCCGCAGTAAAACATGACTATGAGAAGGGAGACGATGATAAATGGCACAAAAAGAAATAGCCGTGAAATAATTCGCTGCCTTCATTTTGACTTTTCAGGCGGTTGAACTTCCGTTGTATTGCAACGGGTCCGCTAATTGCTTATCGTTATTTGACTGCTGGCAAAATGACCAGCATAGAAGGCCGGGAAGGCGAGTTTCAGATGTCGCAAGGAAGCATGCAGTGGCGGAGGTGTAAAGTGTTAACGCGTGATTTCTTAATGAAGGCAGATTGTAAGACGGCATTTGGTGCTATTGAGGAATCGCTTCTCTGGTCAGCTGAACAACGTGCGGCGTCGCTTGCTGCCACGCTTGCCTGCCGCCCGGATGATGGCCCGGTATGGATTTTTGGCTACGGCTCCCTGATGTGGAACCCGGCTCTGGAATTTGTTGAATCGGCAACGGGCACGCTGCCCGGCTGGCATCGTGCATTTTGCCTGCGCCTGACGGCCGGACGCGGCAGCGCGTGTCAGCCTGGGCGCATGCTTGCACTGAAAGAGGGCGGACGCACCACGGGCGTGGCGTATCGTCTGCCCGATGCCACGCTCGAAGAGGAGCTCACGCTGCTCTGGAAGCGCGAGATGATCACCGGCTGCTATATGCCGAGCTGGTGCAAGCTGGAGCTGGACGACGGACGCACCGTCAACGCGCTGGTGTTTATTATGGACCCGCGCCATCCGCTCTATGAGGCGGACACCCGCACCCAGGTGATCGCCCCGCTCATTGCCGCCGCCAGCGGGCCGCTGGGCACCAACGCGCAGTATCTTTTCTCGCTCGACCAGGAGCTAACCCGCCTCGGCATGAAGGACGACTGTCTGAACGAGCTGGTGGTAAAGGTGAGGGCGCTGCTGGAAGGGAACCCGCTCAACGGCACGCTGCGAGCAGGATTTGCATGACGATACGCCCGGCTCGCCGGGCGCATCATTTATGCGGCTACGTAACTGACGGAATGCTCCAGCGACGGGCTGTGGCTGTCGATCAGCACATCCCAGGTGCCGGTATACGGCACGGTAAGCCAGGCCTTGTCATCCTGCACGGTGAGAATATCCGCCTGGGACTGTTGCTGCGCTTTCGAACTCATCAGATGAATACGGCAGCGCTCTGAGCAACGCACCACGACCGTATCCCCGCCAAACAGCTTCAAACTTGTTTTTACCAGTGCCATTTTGTACCCCGTAGTTTTAAACAACGCTCTCCCTGCAGCCATGTCCGAGCGTGATATTGTTCACAATTCACTCATGGCATAACACCAAAGGGGGAGCGTCGGGATGCTGATTTTGATCAAAAAATGGCATAACGATTAAACAAAAATGACAAAATCCCTCAGAATTTCCGCTGGCGCGCGTTTTACCCGCTAAACGCGCGCCGGAATAAAATTATATGCGGAAATGACCGGCCGTTTCAGCAAGGTCACCCGCCTGGCTCTGCAGGGCGCCCGCGGCGGCGGCGGATTCCACCACCAGCTCGGCGTTCTGCTGGACCATCCTGTCGAGATGGGTCACCGCGTGGTTGATCTCATGGATGCCTTTCATCTGCTCGCCGGTGGCGATGGAGATTTCACGCATAATGCCGGAGACGCTGCCGATGCTGGAGCGGATCTCGTCCATGCTTTCCCCCGCCAGATGCACGTAGCGTGAGCCTGTCGCCACGCTGTCGGTGGTGGAATCAATCAGCGATTTG
The DNA here is from genome assembly GCF_021892025.1 of Enterobacter cloacae complex sp. ECC445. Taxonomy (NCBI): domain Bacteria; kingdom Pseudomonadati; phylum Pseudomonadota; class Gammaproteobacteria; order Enterobacterales; family Enterobacteriaceae; genus Enterobacter; species Enterobacter cloacae complex sp. ECC445. The sequence goes on from NZ_JAKLRZ010000001.1 coordinate 265,008, forward strand.
ATCTCCTTCGCTGCCTGGGCGCTGCGGCTCGCCAGGTTACGCACCTCGCCTGCGACGACGGCAAACCCGCGTCCCTGTTCACCCGCACGCGCCGCCTCGACGGAGGCGTTCAGCGCCAGAATGTTGGTCTGGAACGCAATGCCGTCAATCACGCTGGTGATATCGCCAATTTTTGCCGACGCAACTTCAATGGACTGCATGGTGCTGATGGCCTGTGAGACCACCTCGCCGCCGCGCGCTGCGGCCGCTGAGGCTTTGCTGGCCTGATCGTTCGCCTCTGCCGCCGATTCATTCGACTGCGTCACCGAGGCGGTGATCTGCTCCACGGCGCTGGCCGTCTCGCGCAGGCTGGATGCCGCCTGCTCGGTACGTCCGGAGAGATCCTGGTTACCGGCGGCAATCTCCTGCGCGGCGTTTTTCACCGATTCACTGGCGTCGCGGAGCTGCACCATCACCACCGACAGCTTATCGCTGAAGGCGTTAAAGGCCTGCGCAATCTGCGCCACCTCGTCTTCGCCGGTATCCGGCAGGCGCTGCGACAGGTCGTTAGTGCCGTTGGCAATGCTGTGCATCGCGTCGCGAATGTCAGACAGGCGCTTTAGCAGGCGGGCAATCAGGAAGTGCACAATCGCTGCGCTTAGCAGCGCCAGGATCACCAGCGAAATCCCCGATGCCTTAAGCAGGGAGCGCATGCCGGAGGTGGCGTCACCGCTGTCGAGCGCGACGACTAACAGCCAGCTGGTGCCCGGTACGGCGGTCGCCACGAAGGTTTTTTCAGCATCATTCAGCGTTCCGTCGATCGGCTTACCGCTTTTTAACGTAGCAAAATCAACGCCTTTGATGGTCTCAGCAAACGGCTTAAGCGTGAGGGCCGGATCGTTGGCCGCAATCACGCTGCCGTCGCTGTTCAGCAGCAGGCCGCTGCTGGCCGGGGTGGGATGGATCCCGCGCACGTTTGCCACCACGCTGTCCATGGCCACATCGCCCGCCACGACCGCTTTCAGGGCGCCATTTTCTTTTACCGGCACGGCGAAGGTCACCACCAGTTTACCGGTCCCCGCGTCAACGTAGGGCGCGGTTACAACCGGACCGTCCGTGCTCACCACCTGCTGATACCACGGGCGTATGGTCGGGTCATAGTCCGCCGGAACACCCGCCGGATCGGAGAATTTCGCGGTTTTGCTGGCATAGCCAACATAGACGTTGGTGAATCCACCCGCCTGCGCAAGCTGCTTAAACACCGGAACCGGATCGTCGCTCAGCGCAACGGTCTGCGCGGAGGCGATCGCCGTCATCTTGCTTTTTACCCAGTCGGCAATCGCCATATTATGGCTGGCGCTGGTGCTGGTCAGAATATCGCGCTGGGACTGCTGGTTATCCTGGCGCGTGACCTGGAAGTTAATAACGGTATTAAGAAGAAGGGCGACGACCAGACAGCCTGCCGTCGTCGCGATGATGCGTGCACGAATCGATCTGAACATAAGTGAAATACCTGCTGTGTTGTTTCCATGCCTATCGGCAACCCCGCAGGTAAACTTGATGCTGAAACCGCGTCCATAAGAAAATAATATTTTTACGGGTTTACTATTAAAAAGTTAATACTTTATCGGCGGACAGCGTCCACTCGGCCAGCTCAACCAGCGTACCAATTTCTACGCCATCAATCAGCGGCAAACCGCTAATACCGCGCCCGTCGGTACAGGTCTTGCACAGCTTCACCGGCACGTTTTGCGCGGTGAGGATCTCCAGCATCTGCTGAATGTTATAGCCCTCTGCCGGTTTTTGGCCCTTCAGCCCGGCGGTGACCGCGTCCGACATTAAAAAGAGTTTTAACGCCAGGTCACTCTCTTTTTCACGCAGCGCAATGGCCAGGCGCAGGCTGTTAAAAAGGGATTCGCTGCCGTAGGCCGCACCGTTGGCGACAATCACAATCTTTTGCATGTTGACTCCTGTTCTTATAAAGGCACGAATATTGCTTAGCTTTCCCGAGTTTCGCCGTTCTGGAGAGTAAGCATGACATTAATGGCTGGCATTTCGCCAGGCGCTGCCGAATGGCTCGAGCGCGCGCGAACGATGCGCAGGGAGCAGCTCAGCAGGCTGGCACAGCTGGGCGTACTTGTGCACGGCATTAGCCAGCTGGTGCACATGTTACAGTGTGAACGTGGGGCATCCAACGTCTGGCTCTGCTCAAAGGGTAAGCTTTACGCCCCCGAATGCAAAGCCAGCCGGGCGCTGGTGGATGAAAACCTCGCTTCACTTTATGACATGCTTGAAGCACAGTCCCCGCTACCGGGAAGTACCGTCTGTGAACGCATTGGTGGCGCGTTGCTGAACCTGGATACGCTTCCCGCACTGCGTGACGGTGTTAACCGGCAAACGGTAACGGCACCGCAGGCGATGGAGCACTACTCCCGCATGCTTCGCCATCTGCTCAGTATCGTGCCGCAGCTCAATGACAGCATTGACGATCCGCAAATCGCAGGCCGGTTTGTCGCCCTTTATAGCCTGATGCAGGGTAAAGAGCTGGTAGGGCAGGAACGGGCCCTGGGGGCAATCGGCTTCACGCAGGGTTTTTTCGATGACGTAACGCGCCAGAGGCTGGTTGACCGTATTGACGGGCAGCAGGCCTGCTTTGAGATTTTTCTCTCGCACAGTCACGCCGACGTGCAGACCATCTTTTCCCTGCACTGTCAGCCCGATCGCGAAACGGAGCAGCTCCGGCGAGTCGCCTGTACCCGCCAGCCTCCCGCTGACGATGGCCTTACCGCACTGAGCTGGTTTGCTTTGCAAACCGCGCGCCTTGAGCATCTGCGCACGCTGGAGGAGACGATCATCGCTGATCTGATGGTGGCGGTGGACGAGCGTATCGAGGGTCACGACGAGTACGTGCTTCCCGCCGACGAGCAGGACGATCCGCTGATACATTATCCGGAAAAACCGTTGCTCACCCTGGTACGTCAGCAGGCGCGCGAGATAGAACAGCTCTCGCGCCAGCTGGCGTCCCTGCGCGATACGCTTGAGGAACGCAAAATCATTGATAAAGCAAAAAGCGTCCTGATGACCCATCAGAATATGAGCGAGGAACAGGCCTGGACGGCGCTGCGTAAGATGGCGATGGACAAGAACCAAAGGATGGTGGATATCGCCCGCGCGCTGCTTATGGTGAAGAATTTATGGCAGGTAACACCAAAGGAGTAGCTGCACAATCTGTGGGCATTTTCTGCCTGATTGAGGTGCGTTGTGACGAGGAGCGTTCTGCTAGCGCCGCGGAAACAGCGGGATAAAACCTGGCATTGCCTTTGCATTATTCGATTAACCATTTTTGACGATGCGCCAACGGCGGTGCATCCGTCTTCGGGATAAAGGCGTCCACTGGTGCTTCGGCACCGTGGGCGCTTTTTTTTGCTTTTTTTTTCAGGAGTGGTCATGGCGGATTTGTCGAGACGGCGGTTTTTGCAGGCCAGCATGCTGGCGAGTGGTGCAATGCTGTTACCGGGTGTCATGCAGGCCGCATGGGCGGCAGGCTCGGATAAACCGGAGCAGGAAACGGTGCGCATCGGGTTTATCCCGCTGACCGACTGTGCCCCGGTGGTTATCGCGGCGCTGAAAGGGTTTGATAAAAAATACGGTATTACCATCGTGCCCACCAAAGAGGCGAGCTGGGCGGCGGTGCGCGACAAGCTGGTGGCGGGCGAACTGGACGCCGCGCACATTCTCTACGGCCTGCTCTACGGGCTGGAGCTGGGCATCGCCGGCAAGCCGCAGCAGATGGCGAACCTGATGACGCTCAACCAGAACGGCCAGGCGATTACGCTTTCCAGCGATCTGGCAGAGAAGGGCGTTCGCGATCTCGACGGGCTGAAAACGCTGGTCGGGCAGCAGGCGCCCGGCACTTATACCTTCGCGCACACCTTCCCGACCGGGACGCACGCCATGTGGCTCTACTACTGGCTGGCCAGCGCGGGCATTAACCCCTTTGACGACGTGCGCACGGTGGTGGTGCCGCCGCCGCAGATGGTGATGAACATGCGCATTGGCAACATGGTGGGCTTTTGCGTTGGCGAGCCGTGGAACGCGCGGGCCATCAACGACCGCATCGGCTTCACCGCCGCCACGTCGCAGTCCATCTGGGCCGACCATCCGGAAAAAATCCTCGGCACGCGTCGCGACTGGGTGGAGAAAAATCCGCACACCGCCCGGGCGCTGGTGAGCGCCGTGATGGAGGCCGCGCGCTGGATCGAGTCGTCCCCGGAAAACAAGCGTGAAACCGCGCAGATCCTCTCCCGGCGGGCGTGGCTCAACTGCAAAGAGCAGTATCTCACCGGACGCATGCTCGGCGAGTACGACAACGGCCTGGGACAGCACTGGCAGGACGCGCACCCGATCCGCTTCTTCAACGAGGGGGCCGTGAGCTACCCGTATCTCTCTGACGGCATGTGGTTCTTAACCCAGTTCCGCCGCTGGGGCTTGCTCAAATCCGCACCGGACTATGCGGGCATTGCGCAGCGCATTAACCAGACTGCGGTCTGGCAGGATGCCGCCACGGCGGTGGGAGGCATGACCACGCCGTCTTCCCCCCTGCGCAGTAGCACATTGATGGACGGCACCGTCTGGAACGGTACCGACCCGGAAGGATACGCCAACCGTTTCGCCATTCACCGTAAAGGGGCCTGAATATGCCGCATCTGCAAAATACGAAACCACAAGAGAAGCCGGAGAGTGGGGAGGTGATTCTCCTCCCCCCGGTGCAGGTTCGCCGCCGTACGCCGACGATTGCGCGTCGGATTAACGCGATCCTTTCGCGCATTATTCCGGCGTGCCTCGGGCTGGGACTGCTGATGGTGCTCTGGCAGCTGGCGGCGATAAACAGCAAAGGCTTCCCGACGCCGCTCAGCACCCTCGACTCGGCCATAACCCTGTTCGCCGATCCGTTTTATCGCGACGGGCCAAACGATATGGGCATAGGCTGGAACGTGCTTGCGTCACTGCAGCGCGTCGCCATCGGCTTCGGTCTGGCAGCGCTGGCGGGTATCCCGCTGGGCTTTCTGATTGGCCGCTTCACCTTTTTCTCGCGCATGTTCAACCCGTTAGTTGCCCTCCTGCGGCCGGTCAGCCCGCTGGCCTGGCTGCCCATCGGCCTGCTGCTGTTCCAGAAAGCGGAACCGGCCTCCAGCTGGACCATTTTTATCTGCTCCATCTGGCCGATGGTGATCAACACCGCCGAAGGGGTGCGCCGCATTCCGCAGGACTACCTCAACGTCGCCCGGGTGCTGCAGCTTTCCGAGTGGACCATCATGCGCCGCATTCTCTTCCCGGCGGTGCTGCCCGCGGTGCTGACCGGGGTACGCCTCTCCATCGGTATTGCCTGGCTGGTGATTGTCGCCGCTGAGATGCTCACCGGGGGCGTAGGGATCGGCTTCTGGATCTGGAACGAGTGGAACAACCTCAACGTCGAAAACATTCTCATCGCCATCGTCATCATTGGCGTGGTCGGGCTGCTGCTGGAGCAGGGGCTGATGCTGATTGCCCGTCGCTTTAGCTGGCAGGAAAAATAAGGAGCGAACATGAAACCATTAATTCAGGTCCAGGGCGTGAGCCAGCGTTTTTCCACCGCCAGCGGCGAGTTTCTGGCGCTGCAAAACGTCTCTTTTGATATCCACGAGGGCGAAACTGTCAGCCTGATTGGTCACTCCGGCTGCGGCAAATCGACGCTACTCAACCTTATCGCCGGTATTACGCTGCCGACGGAAGGCGGGCTGATTTGCGACAACCGCGAAATCGCCGGGCCGGGTCCGGAACGTGCCGTGGTCTTTCAGAACCACTCGCTGCTGCCGTGGCTCACCTGCTTCGACAACGTGGCCCTGGCGGTCGACCACGTGTTTCGCCACAGCATGAGCAAGGCGGAGCGCAGGGAGTGGATTGAGCACAACCTCGACCGCGTGCAGATGGGGCATGCCCTGCACAAGCGCCCGGGGGAGATCTCCGGCGGCATGAAGCAGCGCGTGGGCATTGCCCGGGCGCTGGCGATGAAGCCGAAAGTCCTGCTGATGGATGAACCCTTCGGCGCGCTCGATGCCCTGACGCGCGCGCATCTGCAGGACTCGGTGATGCAGATCCAGCAGGCGCTGAACACCACCATTGTCCTTATCACCCACGACGTGGACGAGGCGGTATTGCTCTCCGATCGCGTGCTGATGATGACCAACGGCCCGGCGGCGACCGTGGGGGAGATCCTGCGCGTTGACCTGCCGCGTCCGCGTAACCGGGTGCAGCTGGCGGACGACAGCCGCTACCACCACATGCGCCAGCAGATCCTGCATTTCCTCTACGAAAAACAGCCGAAAGCGGCGTAACGAGGGGGCGTTGATGCGACTGGTGATTATCGGGAATGGAATGGCGGCTACCCGGCTGATTGACTCGCTAACCGGACGGGCCTCGGGTCGTTTTGCTATCACCGTCGTCGGTGATGAGCCAGAGCATGCCTATAACCGCATTCAGCTTTCGCCGGTGCTGGGGGGCGAGAAAGCGGCTCGGGACATCTGCCTTCAGGATGACGACTGGTATCAGGAGCGTGGCGTAACGGTGCTGCGGGGCGAAAGGGCGCTTGCCGTGGACGTGGCGTCACGGGAAGTGCGTACCGCCGCCCGCACGCTGGGCTGGGATGCGCTGGTGTTTGCCACCGGTTCAACGCCTTTTGTTCCGCCCGTCCCCGGCAGCGATGCGCCGCAGGTGTTCACGTTTCGTACCCTGGAGGATACCCGGGCCATTCAGGCGATTGCCGGTCCGGCGGTGGTGCTGGGCGGCGGCGTGCTCGGGGTTGAGACGGCGGCAGCCCTGGCACGCTCGGGTGACCACGTCACGCTTGTTCATCGCGGCCCGTGGCTGATGGAACAACAGCTGGACCAGCAGGCGGGAATGCTGCTGGAAGAGGCGCTGGCGGCGCGGGGCGTGCGCTGCGAGCTCGCCTCCGGCATCTCGGCCATTAACGACAATACCGTGACGCTGCTCAACGGACGCAGCATCGCTGCGGCGCGCGTGGTGCTGGCGACCGGCGTCCAGCCCAACGTCGCGCTGGCGAAGGCCAGCGGCATTCGCTGCGCGCGCGGGATTGTGGTGGATCACCAGATGCAAACCTCCACGCCGAGCGTCTACGCCATAGGCGAATGCTGCGAAATTGACGGCCAGACGTTTGGCCTGGTCGCCCCCTGTATGGCGCAGGCGGAGATCCTCGCCGCACGGCTGGCGGGCGAGGCCACCGCGCCGTTTGTTCTGACTGACAACGGGGTGCGCCTCAAGGTGACCGGCGTGGAGTTGTTCAGCCTCGGTCGCGCGGCGGAGCAGGAGGGCGATGTCGTCTGGCGCGCATGGGATCCGCTGACCCGCCACTATCGACGCTTACTGATCCATCAGGGGGCGCTGGCGGGCGTGCTGCTGATGGGCGACTGCCGCAGCGCGGCAACATTTACCCATTTACTGGCAACGGCCGCGCCCGCGCACGCGGACTGGCTGTTCGATCGATTCACTACGCAACCGCAGGTTGCAGGACAGAACGCTATGACAAAACCTACTCTGGTGGTGGTTGGGCACGGTATGGTCGGCCATCATTTCCTTGAGGATTGCGTGAACCGCAATCTGCATCAGCAGTATCAGATCGTGGTCTTTGGCGAGGAGCGCTATGCCGCCTATGACCGCGTGCATCTCTCAGAATATTTTGGCGGCCGCAGCGCGGCGTCGCTCTCGCTGGTGGAAGGTGATTTTTTTGCTGATAATGGCATTGAGCTGCGCCTCTCGCAGCAGGTCGTCGCTATTGACCGCGCCGCGCGCGTGGTGCGCACCGCCAGCGGGCATGAGACCCACTGGGACAAACTGGTGCTGGCGACCGGCTCATACCCGTTCGTTCCACCGGTGACGGGCAACGATCTGCCGGGGTGTTTTGTCTACCGCACGCTCGACGATCTGGACAACATTGCCGCCCACGCGGCGGGCTCGCGTCGCGGCGTGGTGATTGGCGGCGGGCTGCTGGGGCTGGAGGCGGCGAATGCCCTGAAGCAGCTCGGGCTGGAAACCCACGTGGTGGAGTTTGCGCCCAACCTGATGGCGGTGCAGCTTGATAACGACGGCGCGTCTATGCTGCGCAAGAAAATCGAGGCGCTGGGCGTCGGCGTTCATACCTCGAAAGCCACCACGGAAATTGCCTCGACGGACGGCGGGCTGGTGCTGCGCTTTGCCGATGGCGAACAGCTGGAAACGGACATGGTGGTCTTTTCTGCAGGCATTCGTCCGCAGGACGCGCTGGCGCGCAGCAGCGGGCTGGCCATCGGCGAGCGCGGCGGGATCGGCATTGATAATAGCTGTCGTACCTCCGACCCGGACGTGCTGGCCATCGGCGAATGTGCCCTGTGGGAAGGTAAAATCTTTGGTCTGGTTGCGCCGGGCTACCAGATGGCGCGCGTCGCCGCTGCCGCGCTGGCGGGTGAGGATAAAACCTTCACCGGCGCGGATATGAGCACTAAGCTCAAGCTGCTCGGCGTCGACGTTGCGTCGTTCGGTGACGCTCACGGGCGCACGCCGGGAGCGCTGAGCTACCAGTGGACGCACGGTCCGCAGCAAATCTACAAGAAAATCGTGGTCAGCCACGACGGCAAAACGCTGCTCGGCGGCGTGCTGGTGGGGGACGCCAGCGAATACGCCACGCTGGTGCAGATGATGCTTAACGGCATCAGCCTGCCGAAAGCGCCGGAAACGCTGATATTACCCGTGTCCTCTGGCAGCGCGCCAAAAGCGCTGGGCGTGGCGGCGCTGCCGGAAAGCGCGCAGATCTGTTCGTGCCATAACGTCAGCAAAGGCGATATTTGCCGGGCGGTGAACGAAGGCGCAGCGGATATCGGCGCCGTTAAGCAGTGCACCAAAGCGGCGACCGGCTGCGGGGGCTGTAGCGCGCTGGTGAAGCAGGTGATGGAATTTCAGCTTGCCGAGCAGGGCGTGGAGGTGAAAAAGGACATCTGCGAGCACTTCCCCTACTCGCGGCAGGAAATTTATCACCTGGTGCGCGTTAACCATATCCGCACCTTTGACCAGCTCATCAGCCGCTACGGTCAGGGGCACGGGTGCGAAATCTGTAAGCCGCTGGTCGGGTCAGTGCTGGCCTCCTGCTGGAATGAGTACCTGCTCAAACCGGCGCATCTGCCGCTGCAGGACACCAACGACCGTTACTTTGCCAATATTCAGAAGGACGGCACTTACTCCATCGTGCCGCGCATGCCCGCCGGAGAAGTGACGGCAGACGGGCTGATCGCCATCGGGCAGATTGCGAAACGCTACAGCCTGTACAGCAAAATTACCGGCGGGCAGCGTATTGACCTGTTTGGTGCCACCCTGGAGCAGCTGCCGGAGATCTGGCAGGCGCTGGTAGACGCCGGGTTCGAAACCGGGCACGCCTACGGAAAATCCCTGCGTACGGTGAAATCCTGCGTCGGGTCGACCTGGTGCCGCTACGGCGTGCAGGACTCCACCGGCCTCGCGGTCAAACTGGAGCACCGTTATAAAGGCCTGCGCGCGCCGCACAAAATCAAGATGGCGGTTTCCGGCTGCACCCGCGAGTGCGCCGAGGCGCAGAGCAAAGACGTGGGGGTGATTGCCACGGACAAGGGCTGGAATCTCTATCTGTGCGGCAACGGCGGCATGAAGCCGCGCCATGCGGATCTTTTCGCCAGCGATCTGGACGACGAGACGCTGATCCGCACCGTCGATCGCTTCCTGATGTTTTACATCCGCACGGCGGATCGCCTGCAGCGCACCAGTACCTGGATGGACAACCTGGAAGGCGGCCTCGACTACCTGCGCGGGGTGATCCTCAACGACAGCCTCGGCATTGCCCACGAGCTGGAGCAGGAGATGGCTCGCGTGGTGGAAACCTACCAGTGCGAATGGCAGACCACGCTTAGCGACCCCAACCGCCTGGCGCTGTTCCGCACCGCGGTGAACGACGCTGCCGCCGAGCAGGGCAAACGCTGGCAGGAAATCTGCGCGATTGAGGATATCCCGGAGCAGGCGGGCATTGGCGCGCGTCTTGGGCGCAAGCCGATCGCGCTGTTCCGCTTTGGCAAAACCGTTTACGCCCTCGACGATCGGGAGCCGGGCGGTGAGGCAAACGTGCTTTCACGCGGCATTCTGGGCGATGCGGCGGGTGAGCCGGTGGTGATTTCACCGCTCTACAAGCAGCGCATTCGCCTGCGCGACGGCTGTCAGGTTGAGAACGGCGAACCCGCGGTGCGCGCCTGGCCGGTGAAGATTGAAAACGGCAAGGTGTGGGTTGGCAGCGACGCCCTGGTCATGCGCGCGGAGGCCTCATGACGGAAACCCGGACAACATGCCCCTACTGCGGGGTGGGCTGCGGCGTGGTCGCCCGCGTGGAAGGCGGCGCGGTGAGCGTTCGGGGAGATGAAACCCATCCGGCGAACTTTGGCCGCCTGTGCGTGAAAGGATCGGCCCTGGGGGAAACAACGGGGTTACGGGGGCGGCTTTTGCGCCCCGTGGTTGACGGCCTTGAGGTGGACTGGACGCAGGCGCTGAGCGCGGCAGGAGAGCGCCTGCGGGAGATTATCGATAAATGGGGGCCGCAGGCGGTGGCGTTTTATGCCTCCGGCCAGCTGTTGACCGAGGATTACTATGCCGCCAACAAGCTGATGAAAGGGTTTATCGGCGCGGCAAACATTGATACCAACTCGCGGCTCTGCATGTCCTCTGCCGTCGTGGGCTACAAGCGCGCCTTTGGCGAAGACGTGGTGCCGTGCAGCTACGAAGATGTGGAAAAGAGCGATCTGGTGGTGCTGGCGGGGTCGAACGCGGCCTGGACGCATCCGGTGCTCTATCAGCGGCTGGTGCAGGCAAAGCAAAACAATCCGCAGATGAAGGTGGTAGCGATCGATCCCCGCAGAACCGCCACCTGCGATATTGCCGATCTTCATCTGGCGCTGAGGCCGGGCAGCGACGCCGGGCTGTTTGTGGGGTTGCTCAATCTGATTCAGGGCACCGCTGAGTGGCCAGTTGCCCGCGTGTCGGCGTTCTGCGACCTCCCGGAGCAGGATATCGGTATGTTTTATGACTGGTTTGTCACCGCGCCACGCGCTATCACGCTCTACACCATGGGGATCAACCAGTCATCGAGCGGCAGCGACAAGTGCAACGCCATCATCAACGTCCATCTTGCCAGCGGGAAGTTCAACCGCCCGGGCTGCGGCCCGTTTTCGCTGACCGGACAGCCAAACGCCATGGGCGGCCGGGAGGTCGGAGGGCTGGCGAACCAGCTGGCGGCGCACATGAACTTCGAGCCGGACGACCTTTCGCGGGTGGCGCGCTTCTGGGGAACGGAGCGGCTGGCGCAGACGCCGGGCCTGATGGCGGTCGAGCTGTTTGATGCCATTGCCCGCGGCGAGGTGAAGGCGGTATGGATCGTGGGCACCAACCCGGCGGTCTCGCTGCCGGACAGCCACGCGGTCTGTCAGGCGCTGGCAGACTGCCCGCTGGTGATTGTTTCTGAGGTCATGAACGATACCGACACCAGCCGGTTTGCCCATATCCGTTTTCCCGCGCTGGGCTGGGGAGAAAAAGACGGAACGGTGACCAATTCCGAGCGACGCATTTCTCGCCAGCGCGCGTTTCTGCCTGCGCCGGGTGCGGCAAAGCCAGACTGGTGGATCGTTGCTCGGGTTGCAGAACGGCTGGGCTACGGCGACGCCTTTGCCTGGCAGCATCCGCACGAGATTTTTGCCGAGCATGCGGCGCTGACGGCCTTTGAAAATGACGGCGCGCGGGCGTTGAATCTTCATGAGCTGGCTGCGTTAACCCGTGAAGCGTGGGATCGCCTTGAGCCGTATCAGTGGCCGACCGGGGATTTCCCGCGCCGAAACGTGGTGCCCGTTAATCCGCTGCCGCACGGCGCGACGGCCACCGCGCTGTACCCGCTGTTCCTCAACACTGGCCGCATCCGCGACCAGTGGCACACCATGACCCGGACGGGGTACGTGCCCCGGCTAATGCAGCATATCGCGGAGCCGCTTGTTGAGGTCTGCGCCAGCGATGCCGCTCGGTTTTCGTTGTGTGACGGCCAGCTGGCGCGCATCAGCTCGCCGCGCGGCGTGATGCTCGCCAGGGTGCGCATCAACGACGGGATAAGGAAAGGCGAGGCGTTTGCCCCGATGCACTGGAACGCCGCGTTTGCCCGTCAGGGAAAGGTGAACGCGCTGGTGGAAGGGCGCTGCGATCCGGTTTCGGGCCAGCCGGAGAGTAAACAAACCGCTGTCAGAATCATGCCCTGGCTGCCCGCCTGGCAGGGTGAGCTCTATGCGCGCGAATGGCCGGATATGCCCGCTTCGGTTTACTGGTGGCGTAAAGCCTTGCGAATGACGATCGCGGATGATAAGCCGCTGCTTTCGTGGGTCATGGACTATGCCAGCGGCCGGGGCTGGCAGCTGCAGGTTGCGCAAACCGGCGAACGCAGCAGCGTGCTGGCCTGGCATGAAGGTCAGCTGATGCTCGGCTTCTGGGAGGGCTCCGCGCCGCCCGAGCTGGCGCACCCGGTAATTGACGCTGCGTTTCGCTCGCCGCCCTCGACGCCTGCAGAGCGTCACGCGCTGCTGAGCGGGCAGGGCGTGGCGGAGAGTGCGGATCCGGGGCGCATTATCTGTAGCTGCTTCAGCGTCGGGGAACATGCGATTCAGGAGGCGATTGCCGGAGGGTGCGATTCCGTGACCGCGCTGGGAGCGAAGCTGCGCTGTGGTACGAACTGTGGCTCCTGCGTGCCGGAGCTGAAGGGACTGCTTGGATGAGGGTGTAAGGGCGTCGGGTAGCGGCTGCGCCTTACCCGACCGACAAATTCGCGCCGCCCCGTAGGTCGGGTAAGCGTAGCGCCACCCGACAATCAGATCAGGATAATCCTGAAATGTCCGCCAGGACTGTATTTCACCGCGTATCGCGTTAACATATTAAGAATTTATCCATAAACACAGGTTCTCATTTACGACGTTGATGGCCGTATCGTCCCCCATTCGTTTTCTGTTATTACTCCCCCTGATTATGGCCGGAGCCGTTCACGGCGCGCCGCATTCCTTTATCCAGCAGGCACAGAATCCCTTTGATAATGACGGGGACAATCTTCCCGATCTGGGTTTGGCCGCGCCAACCCGCGAGGGAGAAAAACACCTCGCCGAAATGGCGAAAGCCTTCGGTGAAGCAAGCATGACCGATAACGGCCTGACGACCGGCGAGCAGGCGCGTCAGTTTGCCTTTGGTCAGGTGCGCGACGCGGTAAGCGGCGAAGTGAACCAGCAGATTGAGTCCTGGCTTTCGCCCTGGGGGAACGCCAGCGTGAACCTGCTGGTGGACAACGAGGGCAAATTTAACGGCAGCAGCGGGAGCTGGTTTATCCCCTGGAACGATAACAACCGCTATCTGAGCTGGAGCCAGCTTGGTCTGACCCAGCAGACGGATGGCCTGGTCAGTAACGCCGGAATCGGCCAGCGCTGGGTCGCCGGGAAATGGCTGCTGGGTTATAACACCTTCTACGATAATCTGCTGGACGAAAACCTTCAGCGCGCCGGGCTGGGCGCGGAAGCGTGGGGAGAAAATCTGCGCCTGTCAGCGAACTATTACCAGCCCCTGGCCGGCTGGCGCGAACGCTCTGACGTCCAGGTGCAGCGCATGGCGCGCGGATATGACGTCACCGCTAAGGCCTGGCTGCCGTGGTTCCATCATCTGAATACCAGCGTTAGCTTCGAGCAATACTTTGGCGATAACGTCGATTTGTTCAACAGCGGCACCGGCTATCACAACCCGGTGGCGGTCAATCTGGGGCTGAACTATACCCCCGTACCGCTGGTCACGTTGACCGCCGGGCACAAGCAGGGCGAAAGCGGCGAGAGCCAGAATAATCTCGGGCTGAAGCTCAACTACCGCTTTGGCGTGCCGCTGGTTAAGCAGCTTTCCGCCGATGAGGTTGCCGCTACGCGCTCCCTGCGCGGAAGCCGCTATGACTCGCCGGAGCGCAATAGCCTGCCGGTGATGGAGTTCCGCCAGCGTAAAACCCTGTCGGTCTGGCTGGCCACGCCGCCGTGGGATCTCAAAGGGGGCGAGACCGTCATGCTGAAGCTTCAGATTCGCAGCGCGTATGGCATTCGCCAGATCCACTGGCAGGGGGATACGCAGGCATTGAGCCTGACGTCACCGGCGAAAAGCAACAGCAGCGAGGGCTGGAGCGTGATTATGCCTGCCTGGGATGAACGGGAAGGGGCCACCAACCGCTGGCATCTGTCGGCGGTCGTGGAAGATGAGAAAGGCCAGCGCGTCTCGTCCAATGAGATCGTGCTGACCGTCGTGCAGCCGCTGGTCGCCCTGCCGGACAACGATCCGCGCTGGAAGCTGCTGCCGGAGGAGTAATCCTTAAAAAATGCGCTCCTGATGCACCCATACGGCAGCTTCCACGCGGGATTTTAACTTCATTTTCTTCAGCATATGCTTCACGTGCACTTTGACCGTGCTTTCGGTGATATCCAGGCGGCGGGCGATCGTTTTGTTCGGCAGCCCCTGGGCAATAAGTTTGAGAATATCGCGCTCGCGCGGCGTCAGCTGGCTGACGTCACGGTCAGAGGTGGCGCGGTTGGCGCGCAGGCTGGCGGCCAGCACCGGCGTTAAGGTCTCACTGAGTACCATCTCGCCCGCCGCCGCCTGCTGCAGCGCCTTAAGCAAGTCTTCCGGCTCCATGTCCTTCAGCAGATACCCATCCGCACCGCGCTTCAGCGCCGTGACCACATCCTCTTCATGGTTCGACACGCTAAAGACGACGATGCGTCCGGAAAGCGATTTCTCACGCAGCTTGTCGAGGGTTTCCAGACCGTTCATGCCGGGCATGTTGAGATCGAGCAGGATCAGATCGGGATCGAGGGATTCGGCAAGCTCAATGCCCTGTTCACCGTTGCTGGCTTCGCCCACCACGGTGATATCGGGTGCCATGCTGACCAGCTGTTTTACGCCAGTGCGCAGCATCGGATGGTCGTCGATCAACAGGATGGATGCCGGTTCCTGATTAGTCATGGGTTTCTCCTTGAGCAGTTGTAAGCGGTTTTTCGGGAATAAAGGTGACGACAACTTCCGTGCCGCCCGTCTCTCTCCGGCGAACCTGGCAATCACCGCGCAGGCTTTGGGCGCGGTCTCGCATGATAATTAAACCATAGTGGTTAGTGCGTTCGGCATTTTCCGGCACGCCGCGGCCGTTGTCGTGAACCGTGAGCTTCACCTGATTGTCGTGCTGGCTGACGGTGACCGTGACCGCCGTCGCGTCAGCGTGTTTGAGCACGTTGCTCAGCGCTTCGCGTGCGATCTGCAGTAAATGGATGGCCTGATGGGAGGGGACAAACCGCGGCGGCAGCTGGTAATCCAGCTTCACCGGGAACCCCAGCCGGGCGCTAAATTCCTGACAGCTGGCCTCCAGCGCCGGGCGCAGGCCCGGCTCGGTCAGCTGCAGGCGGAAGGTGGTCAGCAGCTCGCGAAGCTGTATCCAGGAGGTGTTCAGCTCGTTGCGGATCTGGCTGAGCAGCTGCTTATTGCTTTCCGGCATCTGCGCATCCTGCATCTGCAGACAGCTCACCTGCATTTTCATACAGGAGAGCGACTGGGCGATGGAGTCGTGCAGCTCGCGGGCGATGGTCGCGCGCTCCTCCATGACGATCAGCTGCTGCTGCTTTTCCTGATGCCGGTCGAGCGCCAGCGTGGCCGTTAGCTGTTCGACCAGCGTATCAACCAGCTGCTGCTGGTCGTGGCTCAGGTGACGCCCGGCGGGCAGCGTTGCCAGCAGAATACCGTACTGGGTGTGGCTGTCGGTCAGGCGCCACTTCAGGGTGGTGCCGCCGGAGGTCAGCGGCGGCAGGCCGCGAGGGCAAAGATGGCAGCCTTTATCATCGCAGGACATATCCGACTGACAGGTAAATTCCTGATGGTTGTCTTCGTCTTCCACGTCGTAAACCCGCAGCTCCAGGTCGTGCAGCAGGGTCAGGTTTTGCAGGCCGTTCAGTACCGGCGAGAGGCGTTCACATAGCGGCACCTGCATGTGCAGACGACGGTTGGCCTGCCACAGGAAGGAGAGGATCTGGTTTTTCTGCTCCAGCCCTGCCGTTTTTTCCTGAACGCGCTGTTCCAGCACCGCGTAGCTCTCGGAAAGCTCAGCCGACATGGTGTTGAGCGCCTGGCCAAGCATCGCCATTTCGTTGCGTCCGCTGATGTGCGTGCGCTGGGTAAAATCCCGTGCGGTCACCGCGCGGGCCATGGCCAGCAGCTGTTTCCACGGACTCAGCAGCCGCGCGCGGAGCCAGATAATGGTGAAGACGAGCAGCAGAGCCATAAACAGCGCCATGGCGCGATGCACCATCACCACCCGGTCAATGCGTAATTCAGTGGTTTGATCGAAAGAGGAGACCAGGGCGTCAATGCGCGAGACAAAACCCGCCACGTCCTGCGCGACCGTCTCCGGGCTTTGCGCCTGTTTCAGCCCGGGTTCAAGCTGGGTGTGCCAGTAGCCCTGAAGGGCTTTAAGCTGGGATTGCTGACCGGCGCGGATGGCGGCATGTTCCAGTTCGGGGCTGAAGGCCGTGCGCTCCATTTCATCAATCAGGGGGCGATCGTCCTGCGTCAGGGGGATCGACGCCAGCAGGCGATAACTCTGCATGCGTAGCGAGCCTGCCTCGTTGATGGCATGGGCGTTACCCTGTACGCCCTGTACCAGCCTGCCGGAAATCGCCATGCCGGTTACGCCAATGGCGGTGGACAGCAGGACGATCAGCGCGAGCTGATTGACGAGCGTCAGCGGAGATAAACATCTTTTTAACATAGAGGTGGCGTGCTCCTGACGTGGCCTGCTTGCAGGAATGGCGCTATTCTGGTGCATACCCTGGAGTATACCCATACCTATAAATGATTACTCCTAAATTGCCAGCGGAGTATGCGTTGGAGGGTAGGGGGATCGGGGACGCGTCAGCGCCGTGAAAAACCACGTCTTTTTAACCGAAATCGCCTACTCACTAAGGATAAGGCCTTATTTTGCGCCGCAAATCCTCGCACTTTTCCTTTGATTTATATCAACTTACCGCCGCCCTAAAACCCTAATGTTTGCAGCATCATTCGAGAATCAGAGGTGTCTATGAGTCACTCATCCGCTCCCGAAAGGGAAAATGGTGCCGTTATTACAGACTGGCGTCCAGAGGATCCGGCGTTCTGGCAACAGCGCGGCCATCGTGTAGCAAGCCGGAATCTGTGGATTTCCGTG
Organism: Enterobacter cloacae complex sp. ECC445; assembly: GCF_021892025.1. Classification (NCBI taxonomy): domain Bacteria; kingdom Pseudomonadati; phylum Pseudomonadota; class Gammaproteobacteria; order Enterobacterales; family Enterobacteriaceae; genus Enterobacter; species Enterobacter cloacae complex sp. ECC445. Next base: position 282,319 of record NZ_JAKLRZ010000001.1, read on the forward strand.
CCGTGTTTGTTACTAGCGTTTTGCGTATGGATGTTGTTTAGTGCGGTGGCGGTAAATCTGCCAAAAGTCGGGTTTACGTTCACAACCGATCAGCTGTTCATGCTGACCGCGCTGCCGTCGCTGTCAGGCGCGCTGCTGCGTGTGCCTTACGCGTTTATGGTGCCGGTGTTTGGCGGCCGTCGCTGGACGGCGTTCAGTACGGGCATCATGATCGTTCCCTGCGTGTGGCTCGGCTTTGCGGTGCAGGATACGTCCACGCCGTTTAGCGTGTTCGTGATTATCTCCCTGCTGTGCGGTTTCGCGGGTGCTAACTTCGCCTCCAGCATGGCAAACATCAGCTTCTTCTTCCCGAAAGCGAAGCAGGGCGGCGCGCTGGGCATCAACGGCGGTCTGGGCAACATGGGCGTGAGCGTGATGCAGCTGATTGCGCCGCTGGCGATCTCGGTTTCTATTTTTGCCGCCTTTGGCGGCGGTGGCGTTGAGCAGGCGGATGGTTCTTCCCTGTACCTGCAGAACGCCGCCTGGATCTGGGTACCCTTCCTGGTGGTCTTCACCCTCGCAGCCTGGTTCTTTATGAACGATCTGTCCGCGTCGAAGGCCTCGCTGAGTGAACAGCTGCCGGTGCTTAAGCGTGGACATCTCTGGGTGATGGCGCTGCTGTATCTGGCCACCTTCGGTTCGTTTATCGGTTTCTCTGCGGGCTTCGCCATGCTGTCAAAAACCCAGTTCCCGGAGATTCAGATCCTGCAATTCGCCTTCTTCGGGCCGTTTATTGGCGCCCTTGCCCGCTCGCTGGGCGGCATGGTTTCTGACCGTCTGGGCGGTACCCGCGTGACGCTGGTGAACTTCGTCGTGATGGCGGTCTTCTGCGCGCTGCTGTTCCTCACGCTGCCGGCTGACGGGCAGGGCGGTAACTTTATCGCCTTCTTCGGCGTGTTTATGGTGCTGTTCCTGACGGCCGGTTTGGGCAGCGCGTCTACCTTCCAGATGATCTCCGTGATCTTCCGTAAGCTGACCATGGATCGCGTGAAGGCGCAGGGCGGAAGCGAAGAGCAGGCGATGCGCGAAGCGGCGACCGATACCGCTGCGGCGCTGGGCTTTATCTCTGCCATCGGCGCAATCGGCGGCTTCTTTATCCCGAAAGCGTTCGGTATTTCGCTGGACCTGACCGGCTCTCCGGCTGGCGCAATGAAAGTTTTCCTCGTCTTCTATATCGCCTGCGTTGTGATTACGTGGCTGGTATATGGCCGTAATACCAAAAAAAATAAGTAAGTGTGATTATCCGTTTGCGCGGCCCCCGGGCCGCGTTTTTTTTGGCCTGTAAGTAGTTACAACATACTGAAAGGTTTGCACAGCAGCGCACCGGTAACACTGCGATCGCCGTCGCCATGCAGGGAGGTCTACCCCTTAATACCTGAGATGTTAAATTTTGCCGTGATTATTGTACGATGAAATCAAAATACCATTAAAAATCATATTGTTATGAATTTTTAAAATCTACCGCTTTGGTGGTATTTAACCTAACCCCACCCCTGAAAGTCCCTCCTCGGCTTGATCGTTATCAATTCTCCCCCTCTTTCAGAGCGTTACCTTCGCTGCAAATCAGCAATGTCGATTTAGAGAGCCACAGGCTCCACACAGGAGATACCCGATGAGCAAATTTTTGGACCGGTTTCGCTACTTCAAACAGAAGGGTGAAACTTTTGCCGATGGGCACGGCCAGGTTCTGGATACTAACCGGGACTGGGAAGACGGTTACCGTCAACGCTGGCAGCATGACAAAGTTGTCCGTTCTACCCACGGCGTAAACTGCACTGGCTCATGTAGCTGGAAGATTTTCGTTAAAAACGGTCTGGTAACCTGGGAAATGCAGCAGACCGACTATCCGCGCACCCGCCCGGATATGCCAAACCACGAACCGCGCGGCTGTCCGCGTGGCGCCAGCTACTCCTGGTATCTCTACAGCGCTAACCGTCTGAAATACCCCCTGATGCGTAAGCGTCTGATGAAAATGTGGCGTGAAGCGAAGGTTCAGCACAGCGATCCGGTTGATGCCTGGGCGTCCATCATCGAAGACGCGGATAAAGCAAAAAGCTTTAAGCAGGCTCGCGGCCGCGGCGGTTTTGTTCGCTCCTCCTGGAAAGAGGTGAACGAGCTGATTGCCGCCTCTAACGTCTACACCGTCAAAACCTACGGCCCTGACCGCGTGGCGGGCTTCTCGCCGATCCCGGCGATGTCGATGGTCTCTTACGCGTCCGGCGCGCGCTACCTGTCGCTGATTGGCGGCACCTGCCTGAGCTTCTACGACTGGTACTGCGACCTGCCGCCTGCGTCGCCGCAGACCTGGGGCGAGCAGACCGACGTGCCGGAATCCGCGGACTGGTACAACTCCAGCTATATCATCGCCTGGGGCTCTAACGTGCCGCAGACCCGTACCCCGGACGCGCACTTCTTTACCGAAGTCCGCTACAAAGGCACCAAAACCGTGGCGGTGACCCCGGACTACGCGGAAATCGCCAAGCTGTGCGATCTCTGGCTGGCGCCGAAACAGGGTACCGATGCCGCAATGGCGATGGCGATGGGCCACGTCATGCTGCGCGAATTCCACCTCGACAAGCCGAGCCAGTACTTCACCGACTACGTGCGCCGCTACACCGACATGCCGATGCTGGTGATGCTGGAAGAGCGTGACGGTTACTATGCCGCAGGCCGTACGCTGCGCGCCGCCGATCTGGTGGACGCGTTGGGCCAGGAAAATAACCCGGAGTGGAAAACCGTTGCGTATAACAGCAACGGCGAGCTGGTGGCGCCTAACGGCTCTATCGGCTTCCGCTGGGGCGAGAAGGGCAAGTGGAACCTTGAGCAGCGTAACGCCACCACCGGCGAAGAGACGGAGCTGCGTCTCAGCATGCTGGGCAGCCAGGACGAGATTGCCGAGGTCGGCTTCCCGTACTTCGGCGGGGAAGGTTCCGAGCACTTCAACAAGGTCGAGCTGCAGAACGTGCTGATGCACAAACTGCCGGTTAAACGCCTGACGTTAGCCGACGGCACTACTGCGCTGGTCACCACCGTTTATGACCTGACCATGGCGAACTATGGCCTGGAACGCGGCCTCGGCGATGAAAACTGCGCAACCGGCTATGACGACGTGAAGGCCTACACCCCGGCCTGGGCGGAACAGATCACCGGCGTACCTCGCGCACAGATTACCCGTATCGCGCGTGAATTCGCTGAAAACGCCGATAAGACGCACGGTCGCTCAATGATCATCGTCGGCGCGGGCCTGAACCACTGGTATCACCTCGATATGAACTATCGTGGCCTGATCAACATGCTGATCTTCTGCGGCTGCGTCGGCCAGAGCGGCGGCGGCTGGGCACACTACGTGGGCCAGGAAAAGCTGCGTCCGCAGACCGGCTGGCAGCCGCTGGCGTTTGCCCTCGACTGGCAGCGTCCGGCGCGCCACATGAACAGTACCTCCTACTTCTATAACCACTCCAGCCAGTGGCGCTACGAAACGGTGACCGCGCAGGAGCTGCTGTCGCCAATGGCGGATAAATCCCGCTACAGCGGCCACCTGATTGACTTCAACGTGCGCGCCGAGCGCATGGGCTGGCTGCCGTCCGCGCCGCAGCTGGGCACCAACCCGCTGCGCATCGCGGAAGCGGCGAAAAAAGCGGGCATGTCGGCGGTGGATTACACCGTTAAGTCCCTGAAGGACGGCTCAATCCGTTTCGCGGCTGAACAGCCAGAGAACGGTAAAAACCATCCGCGTAACCTGTTCATCTGGCGCTCCAACCTGCTGGGCTCGTCCGGTAAAGGCCACGAGTACATGCTGAAATACCTGCTCGGTACCGAAAACGGTATTCAGGGGAAAGATCTCGGCAAGCAGGGCGGCGTGAAGCCGGAAGAGGTGGAGTGGAAAGACAACGGCCTGGACGGCAAGCTGGATCTGGTCGTGACCCTCGACTTCCGTCTGTCCAGTACCTGCCTGTATTCCGATATCGTGCTGCCGACCGCGACCTGGTACGAAAAAGACGACATGAATACTTCGGATATGCATCCGTTTATTCATCCGCTGTCTGCGGCCGTTGACCCGGCGTGGGAATCGAAAAGCGACTGGGATATCTACAAAGACATCGCGAAGACATTCTCCGAACTGTGCGTCGGGCATCTGGGCAAAGAGACCGACGTGGTGACGCTGCCCATCCAGCACGACTCCGCCGCCGAACTGGCGCAGCCGCTGGACGTGAAGGACTGGAAAAAAGGCGAATGCGACCTGATCCCGGGCGTCACCGCGCCGCACATCATTCCGGTTGAGCGCGACTATCCGGCAACGTACGAACGCTTTACCTCTATCGGTCCGCTGATGGAGAAAATGGGTAACGGCGGGAAAGGGATCGCCTGGAACACCCAGAGCGAAATGGATCTGCTGCGCAAGCTCAACTACACCAAAGCGGACGGCCCGGCGAAAGGCCAGCCCATGCTGAATACGGCAATTGATGCGGCAGAGATGATCCTGACCCTGGCGCCGGAAACTAACGGTCAGGTGGCGGTGAAGGCCTGGGCGGCGCTGAGCGAGTTTACCGGCCGCGACCATACGCACCTGGCGCTGAATAAAGAAGACGAAAAAATTCGCTTCCGCGATATTCAGGCCCAGCCGCGCAAGATTATCTCCAGCCCGACCTGGTCAGGCCTGGAAGATGAGCACGTGTCCTATAACGCGGGTTACACCAACGTTCACGAGCTGATCCCATGGCGCACCCTGTCAGGCCGCCAGTCGCTGTATCAGGATCATCAGTGGATGCGCGACTTCGGTGAAAGCCTGCTGGTGTACCGTCCGCCGATTGACACCCGCTCGGTGAAAGAGGTGATGGGCGACAAATCCAACGGCAATCCGGAGAAAGCGCTGAACTTCCTGACGCCGCACCAGAAGTGGGGTATCCACTCCACCTATAGCGACAACCTGCTGATGCTGACGCTGGGTCGCGGCGGTCCTATTGTGTGGGTGAGCGAAGCGGACGCCAAAGAGCTGGGCATCAAAGATAACGACTGGATCGAGGTGTTCAACAGCAACGGTGCCCTGACGGCGCGCGCGGTGGTAAGCCAGCGCGTGCCGGCCGGGATGACCATGATGTACCACGCGCAGGAACGTATCGTGAACCTGCCGGGTTCAGAGATCACGGAGCAGCGCGGCGGTATTCATAACTCCGTAACCCGCATTACGCCGAAGCCAACCCACATGATCGGCGGCTATGCGCAGCTGGCCTACGGCTTTAACTACTACGGTACGGTAGGATCGAACCGCGATGAGTTCGTGGTGGTACGTAAGATGAAGAATATTAACTGGTTAGACGGCGAAGGTAATGACCAGGTACAGGAGAGCGTAAAATGAAAATTCGTTCACAAGTCGGCATGGTGCTGAATCTGGATAAATGCATCGGCTGTCATACCTGCTCGGTCACCTGTAAAAACGTCTGGACCAGCCGTGAAGGTATGGAGTACGCCTGGTTCAACAACGTTGAGACTAAGCCGGGCACCGGCTTCCCGACCGACTGGGAAAACCAGGAGAAGTACAAGGGCGGCTGGATCCGCAAGATCAACGGCAAAATTCAGCCGCGCATGGGTAACCGTGCGATGCTGCTGGGTAAAATCTTCGCTAACCCGCACCTGCCGGGCATCGACGATTATTACGAGCCGTTTGACTTCGACTATCAAAACCTCACTCACGCGCCGGAAGGCAAGCATCAGCCGATTGCGCGCCCGCGCTCGCTGATTACCGGCCAGCGTATGGCGAAAATCGAAAAAGGTCCGAACTGGGAAGACGATCTGGGCGGCGAGTTCGAGAAGCTGTCGAAAGACCAGAACTTCGAGAACATGCAGAAGGCGATGTACGGCCAGTTCGAAAACACCTTCATGATGTATCTGCCGCGCCTGTGCGAGCACTGCCTCAACCCGGCGTGCGTGGCGACCTGCCCGAGCGGCGCCATCTACAAGCGCGAAGAGGACGGCATCGTCCTGATCGACCAGGACAAGTGCCGCGGCTGGCGTATGTGCATCACCGGCTGCCCGTACAAAAAAATCTATTTCAACTGGAAGAGCGGCAAGTCGGAGAAGTGCATCTTCTGCTACCCGCGTATCGAAGCGGGCATGCCGACCGTCTGCTCCGAGAGCTGCGTAGGCCGTATTCGCTACCTCGGCGTGCTGCTGTACGACGCGGACGCGATTGAAACTGCCGCGAGCACCGAAAACGAGAAAGATCTGTACCAGCGTCAGCTGGACGTGTTCCTCGATCCGAACGATCCGAAGGTGATTGAGCAGGCGCTGAAGGACGGCATTCCGCAGAGCGTGATCGACGCGGCGCAGCGGTCGCCGGTCTACAAAATGGCGATGGACTGGAAGCTGGCCCTGCCGCTGCACCCGGAATACCGCACGCTGCCGATGGTCTGGTACGTGCCGCCGCTGTCGCCGATCCAGTCTGCTGCCGATGCGGGCGAGCTGGGCAGCAACGGCATTCTGCCGGACGTCGAAAGCCTGCGCATTCCGGTTCAGTACCTGGCTAACCTGCTGACCGCAGGGGATACCCAGCCGGTACTGCTCGCGCTGAAGCGTATGCTGGCGATGCGCCACTTCAAGCGTGCGGAAACCGTAGACGGCGTGACCGATACCCGCGCGCTGGAGGAGGTTGGTCTGAGCGAAGCGCAGGCGCAGGAGATGTACCGCTATCTGGCGATTGCCAACTACGAAGACCGCTTCGTGGTGCCGAGCAGCCACCGCGAGCTGGCCCGCGAGGCCTTCCCGGAAAAAAGCGGCTGTGGCTTTAGTTTTGGCGACGGTTGCCACGGGTCAGACAGCAAATTCAACCTGTTCAACAGCCGCCGCATCGACGCCATGGATGTGACCAGCAAAACGGAGCCGCACCAATGATTGAACTCGTCATTGTTTCGCGTTTGCTCGAGTATCCGGATGCTGCGCTTGCGCAGCATCAGCAGGAGCTTTTTGATGCACTCGCGTCATCTGAAAACCTGGACAAAGAAGATGCCCAGCGGCTTGGCGTTTTCCTCCGCGACCTGTTAGCGCGCGATCTTCTTGACGCGCAGGCGGACTACAGCCAGCTGTTTGACCGCGGACGCGCAACCTCGTTACTGCTGTTCGAACACGTACACGGTGAATCCCGCGACCGCGGTCAGGCGATGGTGGATCTGATGGCCCAGTACGAGCAGCACGGCCTGATGCTCGACAGCCGCGAGCTCCCGGACCATCTGCCGCTGTACCTGGAGTATCTGGCGCAGCTGCCGAAAGACGAGGCGCTGGGCGGCCTGCAGGATATCGCCCCGATCCTGGCGCTGCTCGGCGCGCGTCTTCAGCAGCGCGAGAGCCGCTATGCGGTCTTGTTCGATCTGCTGGTGAAGCTGGCGAACGCCGCTGTCGACAGTGAAAAAGTGGCGGAAAAAATCGCTGATGAAGCCCGCGACGACACCCCGCAGGCGCTGGATGCGGTCTGGGAAGAAGAGCAGGTGAAATTCTTTGCTGACCAGGGCTGCGGCGAGTCTGAAATCTCCGCTCACCAGCGTCGTTTTGCCGGGGCGGTCGCTCCGCAATATTTGAATATCTCTAACGGAGGACGGCACTAATGCACTTCCTGAATATGTTCTTCTTTGACATTTACCCGTATATCGCGGGCACCGTGTTCCTGGTGGGAAGCTGGCTGCGCTATGACTACGGCCAGTACACCTGGCGCGCCGCCTCCAGCCAGATGCTGGATCGTAAGGGGATGCACGTCGCGTCTAACCTGTTCCACATTGGTATTCTGGGGATTTTTGCCGGTCATTTTCTCGGGATGCTGACGCCGCATTGGATGTATGAAGCGTGGCTTCCCATCGAGGTGAAGCAGAAGATGGCGATGATCGCCGGCGGCGCCTGCGGCGTGATGACCCTGGTAGGTGGCCTGCTGCTGCTGAAACGTCGTCTGTTCAGCCCGCGCGTGCGTGCGACCACAACCGCGGCGGACATCCTGATCCTCTCCCTGCTGGTGGTGCAGTGTGCCCTGGGTCTGCTGACCATTCCGTTCTCGGCGCAGCATATGGACGGCAGTGAAATGATGAAGCTGGTCGGCTGGGCGCAGTCCGTGGTGACCTTCCGCGGCGGCGCGTCCGAACACCTGGACGGCGTGGCGTTTATCTTCCGCGTTCACCTGGTGCTGGGGATGACGCTGTTTGTGCTGTTCCCGTTCTCCCGTCTGGTGCACATCTGGAGCGCGCCGGTGGAGTACCTGACGCGCAAATACCAGATTGTACGCGCCCGTCGCTAATTCACCGTTTTAATACCAACCCCGCGCTCGCGGGGTTTTTTTTCGCCCCAGCCCAGGTTGTTGCCCGCCGCGGCAAACAGGATCAGCGCGCCGCCCGCCAGCTGCGTCAGGCTGAGCGCGTGTCCGAACACCAGCTTATCGACAACGATCGCCACCACCGGATAGATAAACGACAGGGAGCCGGTTATGGGCGTAGGGAGCTTCTGAATCGCGCTGTAGAGCAGCTGGTACATAATGCCGGTATGGCCGATGCCGAGCGTCAGCAGGGTCGGCCAGGGAAAATCACCGGAAAATGACGGCAGGCTCGCAAACGGTATGAGCATCACGACGCCCGTCAGCACCTGGATAAAAGCGATATGCTGCGGTGCAATGGACCTGAGCTTGCGGGCGATAATCGCCGTGACCGCGTAGAAGAACGCTGCGGCCATGGCCAGACCGATTCCGGCGAGCCATTCACTGCCGTGCGCGCCGGTCAGCTCGCTGGAGAGCAATATCACCACGCCGCCAAAGGCGAGGACCAGCCAGCCCCATTTTATGAGGCTGACGCGTTCGCCTAAAAACATCCCCATCAGAACCAGCATAAACGGCTGGGTGTTATAGACCACGGTCGAAAGACCAATTGAGATCCGCTCATAGGCGGCGAAGAGCAGCAGCCAGTTCACCACGAGCGCCACGCCGCCGAGAATGGCCAGCAGCAGCGTGGTGCGGGTGAGGGGGCTAAAGGGCTTTTGACCGACCCGAATAAAAATAAAAAGCGCCATCGCCCCGATTAGACAGCGCCAGAACACCACCTCCGTCACCGGCAGACCGCTGAGTAAAACAAACGCACCGATAGAGCCGGAAATTAACATCGCGAGGCTCATCTGCCACACGCCTTTATGGAAATCACGCATCGTTCACCTCCTGATTTAATGACGCTATTGTCGAAAATCGCTGTCGTGTTTTACAGGGGTGATATAAGGTGAAAAGGAGTGATAGCTTTTTAAAATTAGGTGAATGCGATGGAGTACCTTATCGATGAAATCGACCGACGAATTGTAGCCTGCCTGGTTGAGGATGCGCGTATGTCCCTGAAGGTGCTCAGCGGGCGTATTGGCCTGACCTCCCCCAGTACGGCAGAACGCCTGAAGAGGCTGGAAGAGCGCGGTGTGATTCAGGGATATCGTGCGCGGGTGAACCTGGCGGCGTTGGGATATACGCTGCAGGCGCTGGTGCGGGTGCGGCCCTTACCGGGGCAGTTGCAGAAGGTGGATAAATACATTCAGGCGATGCCGGAGTGTATTGAGAGCGACAAAGTGACCGGGGAAGATTGCTTTGTGATTAGGCTGGTGGTGCGATCCATAGAGCAGCTGGATGCACTGCTGGACGGCCTGGCAGAGCATGCCCAGTGCAATACGTCGATTGTGAAGAGTTCGCCGGTGACGCGGCGTTTGCCGCCGATGTAGGTTTCTGTCGCCGGGTGGCGGCTGCGCCTTACCCGGCCTACAAAAGTGGGCTCAGTTCGGTTTTTTTATGATTTTTGAAGTAATGGTGGTGGGGG